>JBFMCT010000011.1 GCA_040754375.1 Actinomycetota bacterium | reverse complement strand
GTGCCTCGGGGGCGTCCCCCCCGCGGCTGGTAGGTGCTTGCAGGTCGTCGGGCGGCTGGGGCAGACTGCGGCCCGGGTTTGGACCGGCCGGGAAGACGAGGACACCATGCGGGCACGAGTAAAGCGGCGGGTGGCGTACAGCCTTCTGGCCAGCGCGGCCGTCACCGGCGCGTTGGCCGTCGTGGGTGTGCCCGCGTACGGGCAGCAGTCGGCGGGGGTGACCAACTCGGGCGGATCGTCGGCCAGCACGGGCGGCAACTCCAGCACGGGCAACAGCTCCTCCAACGCGGCCGGCAACGCCACCTCCGCCACCTCGACCGAGGGCGACCTGGTCGGCGACCTGCTGGGCGACCTCATCGGGCTCAACCTGGGCCAGACCAACGGTGCCGCCAACTCCTCCAACGGCACCTCGACGGTGGCGACCGGAGCGGCCCAGGCCAGCGGCAACAACTCCGACACGTCCACCTCCCAGGTCGAAGCGGGCGGGGGCAACCGGGGCCTGCTCGGCCTGTTCTTCGGCAGCGACGAGCAGAACGCCGGGGTAAGCAACTCCGGCAGCGCGTCGGCCAGCACAGGCGGTAACACGAGCACGGGCAACAACTCGACCAACACGGCGTCCAACAACCAGAACGTGACCGGCGGGCTGATCAACATCGGCCTCAGCATCGGCAACACCGCCAGCAACGTGTCCGACGGCACCTCCACGATCGCCACCGGCCCGGCCACCGCCTCGGGTAACCAGTCCACGACGGCCGTCGACCAGACCCAGGTCAATCACGGCGGGGGGCACGGGCCGGCGGGAACGGTGTTCGGTGGCCCGGGCCGTTTCGGCGTCGGCGGGGCCGACTGCAGCAACCTGTTCGGCGGCGGGCAGAACGTGAACGTCTCCAACTCGGGCCAGGCGGCCGCCGGGACGGGCAACAACGCCAGCACAGGCAACCAGTCCGACAACCTCACCAGCAACGCGGTGACCGGCAGTGGCGGGACCATCAGCATCGAGCTCGGTTCGCTGGTCAACTCGGCGGTCAACTCGTCCGACGGCACCAGCGGCATCGCCACCGGCCCCGCTACGGCTTCGGGCAACCAGTCGACCACGGCCGTCAGCCAGGAGTGCCTGGAGGCTGTCCCGGTGTTCCTGCCCGGTCTGCGCCCCGGCCTGCCCGGCGGTCACACGCCGATCGTCGCCCGCCAGGGCCAGGTGCTGGCCCGCACGGGCGTCGACCCCTTCATCGTCGGGCTCGTCGCCTTCTCGCTCCTGTTCGCCGGGCTCATGTTCCTGGTGTGGGAGCGGGTCGAGACCATGCCGGCCCGCAGGCCTACCGCCGCCTGACCGGCTGCGCGAGGGGCGGCCCGATTGGCCGCGCCGGTGCGGCCGTGGTGAGATGCGGTCATGTCTGTCGTCAGGATCAACGCCATAGACGTACCGGCCGAGCGGGCCGACGAGATGGCCCGCCGCTTCGCGGCCCGGGCCGGCGAGGTGGGCAAGGCTGACGGGTTCGAGGAGTTCCAGCTCCTGCGGCCCACCGACGAGCGCACCACCTGGCTCGTCTACACCCGCTGGCGGGACGAGGCGGCCTTCGACGCCTGGGTTTCCTCCCGGGCGTTCCAGCAGGGCCACGCCCAGCGCCCGGCGGGCGAGGGCGCTCCGGCCCACGGCGGCGGCCCTCCGGCTGGCGGCCCTCCGGCGGGCGAAGGCGCTCCGGCCCACGGCGGCGGCCCTCCGGCGGGCGGCCCTCCGGCGGGCGGCCCTCCGGCGGGCGGCCCGGTGGCCACCGGCAGCGAACTGTGGGCCTACCGGGTGGAGCAGCGTGAGCAATCCCCGGCGGGGTGAGCGCGGCGGGGGCTCGTTTCGAGCTCCGCCTGTTGCTTCTGGGGCAGATGTTGCTAGTGTTGGCAATTCGAATAGTGGCATCGGTGGCCTGTCATCGGTTAGCGTGCGGGCGAACCGCAGGGCGGCGGTGGCGCGGGTGATCAGCGGGTCCAGAAAGGGAGACGACCGATGAGGACGACTCAGAGGCGGCAGCCAAAGGCATTGGCCACGGCGCTACTCATGATCGTCAGTGGGGTTGGGGGTCTGTTCCTGACGTCCGGCACGGCGGCGGCCGACGTCGACGCCGTCGAAGGGACGGGCTACGCCATATCCGTTTCGCTACTGGGGGCTGCTGTCGTACCCCCTGCGCCCGACCCCACCGTGACACCTCCACGGCTGGTGGCCAACGAGTCCTCGACCGAGTTCGGGCCGCTGACCTCGTCGATCCTGACCGTCGGGCCGGTGCTCGGGGTGCTCGACAACGGGGTGCAGGCCGGTCCGGTGGTGACCCAGGCCGGCAACATCGTCGGCGAGAACCACTTCGGGTTCATCTCCACCACCTCCCAGGTGGCCAACGTGAGCCTGCTGACCAACGCCATCGAGATCCCGCTCATCCAGTCGTCGTGCGTCTCCAACGGCGACGGGTCCACCGGGGCCACGACCGTGTCCAACGCCCGCCTCGGCACCGAGCCCCTGCTCGACGGCCCGATCGCCCCCAACACGGTGGTCGACCTCCTCGGGCTGGCCACGATCGTGCTCAACGAGCAGATCGTGAGCGGCTCCCCGCCGGTCGGGATGAACCCGGGCACCACCCAGATCACCGTCCGTGGCGCCCGCATCAGCATCCCCAACAACGGCAGCGTGGCCGAGGTCATCCTGGCCGAGTCGTTCTGCCGGGCCGACGGCCCCAACGTGCTCGTGCCCCAGACGACCACCACCACGGCCTCGACCACGACCACGACGGCCCCGCCGGCCACCACCACGACCACCGCCCCGCCGGCCACGACTACCACGACGGCCCCGCCGGCCACGACTACCACGACGGTGCCGGCGACCACCACGACGACCAGCCCGCCGACGGGCACGACCGCCGTGCCGACGTCGACCACGTCCCCGCCCACGACCGTCGGGTCGGGTGTGCTGGTCCGCACGGGTTCGACCCTGCAACCTCTGGCCATCATGTCGGGGCTGAGCATCGTCATCGGCATCCTGCTGCTGATCGGCTCGGGGCGGCCCCTGACGGCCAACGCCTCGGCCTCGGGCGGCATGGCTTACGGCCCGGTCGCCGGGAACGGCCCCGATAAGTGGGGCCCCGTGGAGATCGGCAAGACCATCTGGGCGGGCTTGGCCGCCTTGGTGGTGGGCGCCGCCGAGATGAGCGGTGGCCGGCGCAAGCGACGGCGGGAGTGAGCGCGGCCTGAGCGGGCTGACTACGAGTGAAGGGCCGGCCTAGCGCCGGCCCTTTCTCATTCCTTGAACGAGAGCGAGAGGGCGAAGTCGCCCTGCTCGTCGGTCCACCAGCGGGCCAGGGCGAGGCCTGCGGCGGCCAGCTCGTCCTCGACCCGGCCGCGGCGGAACTTGGCGCTGATCTCGGTGCGCATGTGCTCGCCCTCGCCGAACGGGGCCACCAGGCCCAGGGCCTCGACGGTGACCTCGTGCTCCACGTCGGCCCGCAGGCGCATCTCCACCCACTCCTCGTCCTCGTCGAACAGGGCCACGTGCCCGAAGCGAGAGCCGACGAAGTCGCCCCTCAGCTCCCGGTTGACGACCCGCAGCACGTTGCGGTTGAACTCGGCCGTCACCCCCTCGGCGTCGTCGTAGGCGGCCACCAGGCGGACCGGGGACTTCACCAGGTCGGTGCCCAGGAGCAGGCTGTCACCGGCCTCCAGAGACGCCGACAGGCGGGCCAGGAACGACGCCCGGGCGGGCGGGGCGAAGTTGCCGATGGTGCTGCCCAGGAAGGCGACCAATCGCCGGCCTTCGCCGGGCAGCTCGCCCAGGTGGTGGTCGAAGTCCCCGACCAGGGCCGTGACCTCCACCCCGGGGTACTCCTCGGCTATGGCGGCCGCCGCCCGGCGCAGGGTCGGCTCGCTGACGTCCAAGGCCACGAACCGCCGGAGCTGGTGGCGGTCGGTGAAGGCGTCGAGCAGCAGGCGCGTCTTCTCCGAGGTGCCCGAGCCCAGCTCGATGATCGTATCGGCCTCGGTGAGGGGGGCGATCAGGTGCCGGTGCTCGTTGAGCGTCCAGCGCTCGGCCCTGGTCAGGTAGTACTCGGGCAAGCGGGTGATCCGGTCGAACAGCTCCGACCCCCGCTCGTCGTAGAACCACTTGGGGGGCAGGTCCTTGGGCACGCTCGTCAATCCCCGGCGCACGTCGGACTCCAAGGCGGTCCGCAGGTCGTCGGGCCCCAGGAACACCTCGACGGCCGGGGTTATCACCCGGGCGGGGCGCATCAGGCGTCCCGGGCGCAGCGCAAGCCGCTGAAGATCTGCCGGCGGACGGCCAGGTCCCAGTTGCGGAACGTGCTACGCACGGCCACCGGGGCCGTGGCCCAGGACCCGCCCCGCAGCACCTTGTAGCCCGAGCCGAAGAAGACCTCGGAGTACTCCCGGTAGGGGAAGGCGGAGAACCCCGGGTAAGGCTCGAAGTCGCTGGAGGTCCACTCCCATACGTCACCGATCATCTGGTGGGCACCGTAGGCGCTGGCACCTGCAGGGTGGGAACCAACGGGTGCGGGCCGGAAGCAGGACTGGCCCAGGTTGGCCCGCTCCGGCGCGGGCGGCTCGTCCCCCCACGGCCAGTAGCGCTTGACCGGCCCGGCCCCGGCGGTCCCCGGCCCCCACGAGGCCGCCTTCTCCCACTCGGCCTCGGTGGGGAGGCGCTTGCCCGCCCAGCGGGCGTAGGCGTCGGCCTCGTGCCAGCAGACGTGCTGGACGGGCTCGTCGCCGGGCACCTCCTCGACCCAGCCGAACCGCACCCGCGACCAGTCCCCGTGGCCCTCGGGCCGCCAGAACAGGGGGTGCTGGGCGCCCTCGTCCTGGAGCCAGGCCCACCCCTCGTCGCCCCACCATCGCCGGTCGCGGTAACCGCCGTCGGCGATGAACTCCGCGTAGTCGCGGTTGGTAACGGGCACGGTGTCGATCCAGAAGGGCGCCAGGTCGACCTCGTGGGCCGGGCCCTCGTTGTCGTAGGCCCACGGGTCAGCCGAGGTGCCCATGACGAAGGGGCCGCCTTCGACGAACACCTCGGGTCGGGCCACGGGTGCCCCCCGGGGAGGTAACGGGGCCACGGGCCGGTGGGCGGCCTCGCCCATGAGCGCCATTGTGGCCAGCATGGTCTCGTCGTGCTGGTGCTCGTGCTGGGCGACCATGGCGTAGACGAAGCCCCGGCGCAGGAGCCGGTCCCCGCCTTCGAGGTCCGCGGTGCCGAGGGTGTCGAGCACACGGGCCCTGACCTCGGCGATGTAACGGCGGGCCTCCCGGGGGCCCAGCAGGGGGAGTGAAGGCCGGTTGGGGCGGGGGTGGCGGAAGGCGTCGTACATGGAGTCGACCGACGGGTCGACGGCAGGCGCGTCCCCGGCCGCCCGGACCAGCCACAGGTCCTCGTAGTTGCCGACGTGGGCCAGGTCCCAGACCAGTGGGGACATGATCGGCGAGATCTGCCGCACCAGGTCGGGCTCGGGGACCGGCGCCAGCAGGTCGAGCGACCGGCGGCGGGCCGACTCCAGCTCGCCGGCGAGCCGCGCCCGGAGGTCGACTATCTCGCCCACTCGGCTCGGGCCCGGGCCCCGCTGTGCACCGGGGCCAATCGCAGTCGAAGAACAGGCACGGGCTCTCCTTCCCGGGATGGGGTGGGACGGGCAAACCACCCGGGTCTCCTGTCGAGTGTACGGAACCAGGCAGCGGCCGATTTCACCGCCCCCCGCGGGCCGGTTGTGGGACGATCCAGGCCATGAACGAGCTAGAGCGCCGCAGCCGCGACGTGACCGAGGGCTACCGGCGGGCCCCGTCGCGGGCCATGCTCCGGGCCATCGGCATGACCGACGACGACTGGTCGAAGCCGCAGGTGGGGGTGGCCAGCAGCTGGAACGAAGTCACACCCTGCAACATGCCCCTCGACCGGCTGGCCAAGCGGTGCAAGGACGGGGTGCGGGCCGCCGGCGGCTTCCCCATCGAGTTCGTGACCATCGCCGTGTCCGACGGGATCTCCATGGGCCACGAGGGGATGCGGGCCTCGCTCGTGAGCAGGGAGGTGATCGCCGACTCGGTGGAGTGCGTCATGCACGCCGAGCGCATGGACGCCCTGGTGACCTTCGCGGGGTGCGACAAGTCGCTGCCGGGCATGCTCATGGCCGCCGCCCGCCTCAACGTGCCGTCGGTGTTCCTCTACGGAGGTTCGATCCTGCCCGGCCGGGGCAGCCAGGGGGAGGCCCTCGACATCGTCAGCGTGTTCGAGGCGGTCGGGGCCCACGCCGCCGGCACGCTGTCGGCCGAGGAGCTCTCGCTCATCGAGCGCAACGCCTGCCCGACGATCGGTTCGTGTGCCGGCATGTTCACGGCCAACACGATGGCAGCCGTGTCCGAGGCCCTGGGGATGAGCTTGCCGGGGTCGGCGTCGGCCCCGGCCGTCGACCGCCGCCGCGACGACCTCGCCTACGCCTCGGGCCAGACCGTCATGGCCCTGGTCGAGGCCGGCATCCGCCCCCGCCAGGTCCTCACCAAGGCGGCGTTCGAGAACGCCATAGCGGTCGTCAACGCCATCGGGGGGTCGACCAACGCCGTCCTGCACCTGCTGGCCATCGCCAACGAGGCCCGGGTCGAGCTCGAGCTGGAGGACTTCAACCGGATCGGCCGCCGGGTGGCCCACATCGCCGACATGAAGCCCCACGGCCGCTTCCACATGACCGACCTCGACGCCGTCGGGGGGGTGCCGGTGGTGATGCGCGAGCTGCTCGAGGCCGGCCTGCTCGACGGCGACTGCCTCACGGTCACGGGCCGGACGATGGCCGAGAACCTGTCGGCCCTGGCCCCCCCTCCGCCCGACGGCCGGGTCGTGCACCCGCTGTCGGGCCCCATACACGCCGAGGGGGGGATCGCCGTGCTGCGGGGCTCGCTGGCCCCCAACGGCGCGGTCGTGAAGATCGCCGGCCTCGACCAGCTCCGCTTCGAGGGCAGGGCCCGGGTGTTCGAGGGCGAGGAGCACGCCATGGAGGCCATCCTGGCCGGGGGGATCCAGCCGGGCGATGTGGTCGTCATCCGCTACGAGGGCCCCAAGGGCGGCCCGGGAATGAAGGAGATGCTGGCCGTCACGGGCGCCATGAAGGGGGCCGGCCGGGGCTCCGACGCCGCCCTGGTGACCGACGGCCGCTTCTCGGGCGGGACGCACGGCTTGTGCGTGGGGCACGTGGCCCCCGAGGCCGTCGACGGCGGCCCTATCGCCTTCGTGGCTGACGGCGACCGCATCGTCATCGACGCCCAGTCCCGCACGATCGAAGTGCTCGTGGGCGAGGACGAACTGGCGGCCCGCCGCCCGGCCTGGAAGCTCCCCGAACCTCGCTACACGACCGGCGTGTTGGCCAAGTACGCCCGCCTGGTGACCGGTGCCGACAAAGGGGCCATCACCGAACCCTGATCGCCCCGTGGGCGCCGGGACGGGCTCTGGGTGGACCTAGGACCTCAGGCTGCCCGTCAGGAAGGACGCCAGGCGGCCGAGGGCGGCTGGGTCGCGTACGACGGGTATCGGGGTGCGCGCCCCGCCCACGTGGGTGGAGTCGTCGTCGGGGTCGAACCGGGGCACGCCCGGGTCAGGGGGGACGGGCAGGAGCGTGGGCCCGAGGTCGAACATGGCGACCTGGGCCTGGGGGCCGAGGGCCGAGGCCAGGGTGTCGGCGTCGATGCGGCCCACCCGGATCGTCTGGCCCACGTGGGCGGTGGTGCCTACGGCCACCAGGACGGGCACCTTGACCTTGGCCACGTCGGCCAGGGGCGAATCGGCGAAGGCCCCCCGGAGCATCTCGGCCTGGCCCTGACCGAGCACGCTCTGGTGCTCGGGGGAGATCTGCTCGGCGTCGGGAAGCGACCCGGTCGAGAGCAGGCCGGCGACTATCTGGCGGAAACGCTCGGCCGAGGCCGGGCCGTGACTGGTGCGGAAGCCCTCGGCGTAGACGTCGACCAGGGGCCGGCCGGGCGTCGAGACCAAGACCACACCCTTCACCTTGGGGTCCTCGGCGGCCAGGGCCAGCGCCGTCCACCCCCCGACGTCGTGGCCCAGCACGGCCAGGGGTGAACCGCCGACCTCGCCCCGCTGGGCCAGGAAGGCCAGGGCACCCCGGGCGTCGCCCTGGACCTGCTCGTAGGTCGGGGCGTCGCTACCGCTCTCCAGCTTGCTGGCGCCGACGCCCCGGCGGTCGTAGCGAAGAGTGACCATGCCGGCGGCGTTGAGCGCCTTGCTGATGTCCTCGTACACGAGGTCGGGGTCGGTGGTGCTGGCGATTCCGTCCCGGTCGAGCCGGGGGTCGAGGCTGGGGATGATCAGCACCCCGGGCGCGGGACCGCCTCCGTCGGGCACGCCCAGCGTGCCGCCCAGCTTGAGGCCGCCGTCCCCGCTGAAGCTGACCAGGCGCTGGCCGTCGATGAGGTCGCCTTCGGTGGGGTCAAGGGCGTCGCCCCCTCCCCCCGAACACGCTGTGGCGACCATGGCGACGGCCAAGAGAGCCGTCAGGAGCCTAAGTCTGCTGACCGACATGAGGGTTCTTGTTCCTTCCCGGCCGCCCTCGGCGCGAAGTGTAGCCGTACCGGATTGCGCGGCTGGCGGCGACCTGGCACACTTGCGCCGATGGCCCGAACCCGCGCCCTCGTACTCATCGCCTGACGCACGCGTCCACCAGCGCGTGCCCACGACCTCCCAGCCGGGGGGTCGTTGTGTTTTCCGGACCAGGAACCCGACAGGAGCCACACAGCAATGAAGCTGAACGGGGGCCAAGCCCTCATCAAGAGCCTCGAGATGGAAGGGGTCGAAGTCATGTTCGGCCTGCCGGGCGGGGCCATCCTCCCGGTCTACGACCCGATCATCGACTCGCCCATCCGCCACATCCTCGTGCGCCACGAGCAGGGCGCGGGCCACATGGCCGAGGGCTACGCCCACGCCACCGGGCGGCCGGGCGTGGCCATGGTCACCAGTGGCCCGGCGGCCACCAACATCGTGACCCCGCTGTGCGACGCCATGCTCGACTCGGTCCCCATCGTCGTGATCACCGGCCAGGTGCCCAGCGCGGCCATCGGCACCGACGCCTTTCAGGAGTGCGACACGATCGGCATAACCCGCTCGATCACCAAGCACAACGAGCTCGTCACGTCGGCCCAGGACATCCCCCGGGTGGTGCGCGAGGCCTTCCACATCGCCACCACCGGGCGTCCCGGCCCGGTGCTCATCGACGTCCCCAAGGACATCGTCGACCCCCGCAACCCCCGCTCGGCCATGGAGTGGTACTGGCCCGAGTCAGTCGACCTGCCCGGCTACAAGCCCACCACTCAGGGCCACCCCCGCAAGATCCGCGACGCGGCCGCCCTGATCGCCGAGTCCCGCCGGCCCGTGATCTACGCCGGCGGCGGCATCGTGCGCTCGGGGGCATCCGAGGCCCTGTTCGAGCTGGCCAACCTGCTCGGCGTCCACGTCGTGACGACCCTGATGGCCCGGGGGGCCTTCCCCGACTCCCACCCGCTGTGCCTGGGCATGCCGGGCATGCACGGCAACTACACGGCCGTCACGTCCATGCAGCAGGCCGACCTGCTCATCACCCTGGGCGCCCGCTTCGACGACCGGGTCACGGGCAAGGTGTCGGCCTTCGCCCCCCACGCCAAGATCATCCACGTCGACATCGACCCGGCCGAGCTCGGCAAGGTCCGCCGGGCCGACGTGCCCATCGTGGGCGACGTCCGCTTGGTCATCGAGGAGCTCATCAAGATCGTGCGTGAACAGGGCGGGCGCGACAGCCAGCCCGACCGCCACGAGTGGGACGCCCAGATCGACGCCTGGCGGGACCGCCACCCGATCGCCTACGAGCAGGGCTGGGACGAGGGCGACAAGCTCAAGCCCCAGTTCTGCATCGACATGCTCCGCCAGAACACCCCCGACGACACGATCCTGTGCTCGGGAGTGGGCCAGCACCAGATGTGGTCGAGCCAGATCTGGAAGTTCGACCGGCCCAACACCTGGGTCAACTCCGGGGGGCTGGGCACCATGGGCTTCGCCGTGCCCGCGGCCATCGGGGCCAAGGTGGGCCAGCCCACCAAGACCGTGTGGGCGGTCGACGGCGACGGCTGCTTCCAGATGACGGCCCAGGAGCTGGTCACGGCGTCGGCCGAGCGCATCCCCGTGAAGATCGCCATCTTGAACAACGCCTACCTGGGCATGGTCCGCCAGTGGCAGGAGCTGTTCTACGAGGAGCGCTACAGCGAGGTCTACCTCTCGCCCGACCTGCCCGACTACAAGATGTGGGCCGAGGCCATGGGCTGCGTGGGCATGCGGGTCGAGCACCCCGACGAGGTGGTCCCCGCCATCGAGAAGGCCAACTCGATCGACGACCGGCCGGTGGTCATCGACTTCCGGGTCGACTCCGAGGAGAAGGTCTACCCGATGGTGCCCGCGGGGGCGTCCAACGACGACATCATCCTCGGCCCCGCCCAGGGCCCTGGGGGGCACTGATGGCCCCCATCGCGCCCCCTCCCCACCACATCCTGTCGGTGCTGGTCGAGAACAAGGCCGGGGTCCTGGCCCGGGTCTCGAGCCTGTTCGCCCGCCGGGCATACAACATCTACTCCCTGGCCGTGGCCCCCACCGACGACGAGCGCTACAGCCGGATCACGATCGTGGTCGACGTGGAGTCGGCCCCCCTGGAACAGATCACCAAGCAGCTCTTCAAGCTGGTCAACGTGGTCAAGATCAGCGAGCTGTCGCCTGACGAGTCGGTCGTGCGGGAGCTGATGCTGTGCACCGTCCGGGCCGAGCCCGGCACCCGGGGCCAGGTCATCGAGCTCGTGGGCGTGTTCGAAGGCCGCATCGTCGACGTCGGGCACAACGACCTGACCGTCGAGCTGTCGGGCCCGCCGTCCAAGCTCGACGACTTCGAGGACCTGATGCGGGCCTATGGCATCGTGGAGCTGCAGCGCACGGGCCGGGTGGCGCTGGCCAAGCTCGAACGTGAGGTGCCGAGGCTACGTAGCCTCGGCCGGGTCGGATAGGGACAAGGAGCAAGCCAATGGCGCACGCCTACTACGAAAAGGACGCCGATGCCGGCCTCATCACCAGCCGGAAGGTGGCGGTCATCGGCTACGGCTCCCAGGGCCACGCCCACGCCCTGAACCTGCGCGACTCGGGCGTCGACGTACGCGTCGGCCTGCGCGAGGGCTCGGGCTCGTGGGCCAAGGCCGAGGGGGCGGGGTTGCGGGTGGCGTCCATCAGCCAGGCCGCGGCCGAGGCCGACCTGATCATGATGCTGCTGCCTGATACCGAGCAGGCGGGTGTCTACGAGTCCGAGATCGCCGGCCAGCTCCAAGACGGCGATGCCCTGTTCTTCGCCCACGGCTTCAACATCCGCTTCGGGCTCATCAAGCCCCCGAAGGGCGTCGACGTGGCCATGGTCGCCCCCAAGGGCCCAGGCCACCTTGTGCGCCGGGAGTACGACGCCGGGGGCGGCGTGCCCGCCCTCATCGCCGTCGCTCAGGACGAGTCGGGCAAAGGCAAGGCCCTCGCCCTGTCGTACGCCCACGCCATCGGGGCCACCCGGGCGGGGGTGCTGGAGACGACCTTCGACGAGGAGACCGAGACCGACCTGTTCGGCGAGCAGGTGGTGCTGTGCGGGGGCGTCACGTCGCTCGTCCAGGCCGGGTGGGAGACCCTGGTGGAGGCCGGCTACCAGCCCGAGGTGGCCTACTTCGAGTGCCTCCACGAGCTCAAGCTGATCGTCGACCTCATGTACGAGAACGGCATCTCGGGCATGCGGTTCTCCATCTCGGACACGGCCGAGTACGGCGACTACACCCGAGGCCCCCGCATCATCACCGACGACACCCGGGCCGAGATGAAGGCCATCCTGGCCGAGATCCGCGACGGCCGTTTCGCCGAGGAGTGGGTGGCCGAGAACCGGGCCGGCCGGCCCCGCTTCGACGAGTACCGCCGCCAGGCCCAGGAGCACCCCATCGAGGAGGTGGGGGCCGGCCTGCGGGCGCTCATGCCGTGGATCTCGGCCGGCAAGGCCAAGATCCAGGACGTGTCGGGAGGCTGACCCCGACCGGCCTGGGGGCCGGGGTGCTTGAACGGGCGGCCCGCGGTTGTCAGCCTGGGGGCCTCATGGCCGGCGCGGAGGTCGACACGACGGGCCGGGCCCTGCGCCCGTGAACCTCCAGAAGCTGCTCTACGAGGCCCGGTACTCGTACTGGCCGGTGCCCGCCCTGGTGGCCGTGGGCATGGGCGCGCTGGCCGCCGGCCTGCTGGCGGTCGACGGGTCCGACCTGGCGCCGGGATGGTCGCGGTTCTACGGCGACGCCGCGGAGGCCCGCGACGTGATGTCCACGCTGGCCTCGGCCGTGCTCACGTTCACCACGTTCACGTTCTCGGTCACGATCGTCGTGCTCCAGCTCACGAGCAGCCAGTTCTCACCCCGGGTGCTGCAGAACTTCCTGCGGGACCGGCGCACCCAGGCGACCCTGGGGGTGTTCACCGGTACGTTCGTCTACGACCTGGTCGTGCTGCGCTCGGTGCGGGGGGCCGATGGCGGCGCCGAGGCCTTCGTGCCCGGGTTGTCGGTGACTGTTGGTTACGCCCTGGCCGTGGTGAGCGTGGGTTTCTTCGTGCAGTACGTCCACCACGTGGCCCAGTCGGTGAGGGTGGCCAACATCATCCAGCGGATCGGCTCGGACACCCGCAAGGCCATCGGGCGGATGACAGCCGACGGCGACGGCGACGGCGACGGCGACGGGGCGGACGCCGGGGGCGGCGACCGTGAGCTGGGGGAGATGGTGGCCACGGTGACCGCTCCCCGGTGCGGGGTGGTCACCAGCGTGAACGTGGGCCCGCTCACCCACGCCGCGGCCCAGGCCGGCGGGGTGGTGGAGGTGGCCGTGGCCCCTGGGGAGTTCGTCCCGTACGGGACGGCGCTACTGCGGGCCAGCTTCGAGCCCGAGGACGGGCGTGCGCTGGCTGCCTGTGTGGTCCTCGAACCGGAGCGCAGCATCGAGAACGACGTGGCCTTCGGTTTCCGCCAGCTCGTCGACATCGCCGAACGGGCGCTCTCGCCCGGGGTGAACGACCCCACGACCGCCAGCCAGTGCCTCGACCAGCTCCACGACCTGGTGGGCCGCCTGGGCCGCCAGCGCCTGCCCGATGGCCGCCACTACGGCCCCGGTGGGGCCCTGCGGGTGGTCCAGCCCGCCTGGTCGTGGGACGATTTGGTCCACGTGGCCTTCGACGAACTGCGGCACTGGGGGGCCGGTTCTCTCCAGGTCCACCAGAACCTGCGCCATGCACTCACCAGCCTGATCCGCGCCCTCCCGCCCGGGCGCCACCGGCCCCTGCGGGAGCAGCTCGACCTGTTGGAGGCCCGCCGGTCCGACCTCCCGGCGCCCGAGCGCCCGCTGGCCGACCGCCGTCCCGGCCCCCAGCGGTCCCCGGACTGACACCCCTGGGCCGCACGCGCCGCCGCCCCCGAGCGGGGGCGGCGGCGGCACGAGGACGGTGAGGCTCAGCGATTGGCCATGCACTCCCGGACGGCCTGGCGGCCGGCTGCCCGGTCACCTTCGTGGTCGGCCCGAGCCTGTTCCGTGCAGGCCCGCAGGGCGGCCCGCCGTTCCTGCTGCTCCGGTGCGAGGGGGCTGACGATGCCGGCCGCCTCCATGCACTGGCGGGCGGCGGCCCGTACGGCCGGGCGCCCTGCGCCCTCGTGGGCCTCCCGGGCGTCGCTCAGGCACTCGCGGGCCTGGGCCTTCTGCTCGTCGGTGAGGTTGCGGCCCAGCTCGAAGCCCTGCTCCTGCATGCAGGCGCGGGCCGCGGCCGCGATCGTGGCCCGGTCGGCATCGGGATTGGCGTGGCGCGCCTCGGCGAGGCACGTTCGGCCCGCGGCCCGCCTCTCGGCCCGCTCGCCGGTGTGCGCCCAGGCGACGCCCGCTCCGGCCGTCACCGTGCCCGCCACCAGTAGTGCTGCGATCAGACGTTTCACCTTGCTCGACGCTCCTGTCTCTGGGGGATGCCCACATACTGGGAGGTCGAGTTGAGGGCCGCTTGAGCCCGGTGTGAGGGAAGTGTTAGGAGAGCCGGGAAACCACATGGTCGATGGCCCCGGTCAACACCTCGACGTCGGCGGGGTCGACGGCCGGGTAGCAGGCGATGCGTAGCTGGTTGCGCTTGAGGCCCCGGTAGGAGTCGGTGTCGACGATGCCGTTGGCCCGCAGTACGGCGCTGACCACCCCGGCGTCGACCGAACCGTCGATGTCGATGGTGGCGACCACCGGGCTGCGGTCTTCGGGCCGGGCCACGAAGGGAGAGGCGTAGTCGCACTTCTCGGCCCACGCATATAGCAGCCCGGTGGACGTGGCCGACCGGCCCGCGGCCCACGCCAGCCCGCCGTTGGCCAGCATCCATTCCAGTTGGTCGGCGAACAGGAACAGGGTGGCCAGGGCCGGGGTGTTGTAGGTCTGGTCGAGGCGGGCCTGCTCGACGGCCACCGGCAGGCTGAGGGCGGCCGGGGACCAGCGGCCCGCGGCCTCGATGGCGGCCACCCGCTCCAGGGCGGCGGGCGAGAGCAGGGCGACCCACAGCCCTCCGTCGGAGGCGAAGCACTTCTGGGGCGCGAAGTAGTAGGCGTCGAACTGGGCGGGGCCCACGGTCATGCCCCCGGCCGCCGAGGTGGCGTCCACCGCCACCAGCCCGGCGGCCCCGGCCGGTCGGGTGATGTCCATGGCCACTCCGGTGGAGGTCTCGTTGTGGCACAGGGCGTAGAGGTCGACGTCGGCCGAGGGCCGGACCTCGGGCCGGGTGCCGTAGGGCGCCTCGACGACCTCGGGAGCCTCCAGGTGGGGAGCGGCGGCCACCACCTTGGAGAACGTGGACGAGAACTGGCCGAAGACCAGGTGCTGGCTGCGGCGCTCGATCAGCCAGAACGAGGCGATATCCCAGAAGAAGGCGGCTCCGCCGTTGCCCAGCACTACCTCGTAGCCGTCGGGCAGGGAGAACAGCTCGGCCAGGCCCGAGCGCAGGCGCCGCACCACCGAGCGGACGCCCTCTTGGCGGTGGCTGGTGCCGAGGTAAGTCGGGGCTGAGGCCACGAGGGCCTCCAGGGCCTCGGCCCGGACCTTGGACGGCCCGCTCCCGAAGCGCCCGTCGGCGGGGCGCAGGTCGGCGGGCAGGCGGATGTCGGGAATGGGGGGGATCTCAGTCTCCTACGATCAGGCGGATGTCTCCCAACCAGTCTGCCCGCGTATCCCGCCGGGTCGGTTCAATCGAGGAGTCGGCCACACTGGCCGTCGACGCCAAGGCCAAGGCCCTGAAGGCCGCGGGCGAGGACGTCATCGGCTTCGGGGCCGGCGAGCCCGACTTCCCGACCCCCGGCCACATCGTGGAGGCCGCCGCGGCCGCCTGCCGCGACCCCCGCAACCACAAGTACACGGCCACCCCAGGGCTGCCCGAGCTGCGTGAGGCGGTGGCCGACAAGACGGTGCGCGACTCGGGTTATCCGGTCAAGGCCGGCCAGGTGCTCGTGACCAACGGGGCCAAGCAGGCCGTGTACAACACCTTCGCGGCCCTGCTCGACCCGGGGGACGAGGTGCTGATGCCGGCGCCCTACTGGGTCACCTACCCCGAGGCCATCCGCCTGGCCGGGGGCGTACCCGTACCCGTGGCCACCGACGAGCACTCGGGCTTCCAGGTGACGGTGGAGGCCCTGGAGGCGGCCTGCACGGAGCGCACCAAGGTGCTGCTGTTCGTGTCGCCGTCCAACCCCACCGGCGCGGTGTACCCCCGGGCGGCGGTCGAGGAGCTGGGCCGGTGGGCTGCGGCCAAGGGGCTGTGGGTGGTCACCGACGAGATCTACGAGCACTTGGTCTACGGCGGGGCCGAGTTCACCTCGATGCCGGCCGTCGTGCCCGAGCTGGCCGAACGGGCGGTGGTTATCAACGGGGTGGCCAAGACCTTCGCCATGACGGGTTGGCGGGTGGGCTGGATGATCGGCCCGCCCGACGTGATCGCGGCCGCCACCAACCTCCAGTCCCACGCCACCTCCAACGTGGCCAACGTCTCCCAGCGGGCCGCGCTGGCGGCCGTCACCGGGCCCATGGACTGCGTGGTCACCATGCGGGAGGCCTTCGACCGGCGGCGGCAGCGGATGTACGACCTGCTCTCGGCTATGCCGGGCGTGGCCTGCCAGGAGCCCCAAGGGGCGTTCTACGCCTTCCCGTCGTTCGCCGGGGCGCTCGGGGGCGGCCTCGGGAACAGCACCCTGGAGCTGGCCGGGGCGGTGCTGGAGCGGGCCAAGGTGGCCATCGTCCCCGGGGAGGCCTTCGGCGCCCCGGGGTTCGTCCGCTTGTCCTACGCCCTGGGCGACCAGCAGCTCGAAGAGGGCCTGGGCCGGGTGGCCAAGCTCCTGGCGGACGCCTGATGGGCCGGGTCCTGGTGACCGAGGAGCTGGCCGAGCGGGGCCTGGCCAAGATGCGCGACGCCGGCCACGAGGTCGACGTGCGCCTCGGCCTGTCGCCCGCCGAGCTGCTCGAGGTCGTGCCCGGCGCCCATGCCCTGGTCGTCCGTTCGGAGACGAAGGTGACCCCCGAGGTGCTGGAGGCGGGGCGCGACCTGGTGATCGTGGGCCGGGCGGGCGTAGGCATCGACAACGTCGACGTGGCCGCCGCCACCGGCCGGGGCGTGATGGTGGCCAACGCCCCGCTGTCCAACGTCGTGTCCAACGCCGAGCACACGATGGCGCTGCTCCTGGCGCTGGCCCGCAACGTCCCCCAGGCCAGCGAGTCGCTCAAGGCCGGCAAGTGGGCCCGATCGAAGTGGACAGGCATCGAGCTCTACGGCAAGACCCTGGGCCTGCTGGGCCTGGGCCGGGTGGGCACCTTGGTGGCCCAGCGGGCCACCGCCTTCGGCCTGCGGGTGGTGGCCTGGGACCCGTGGATCTCGCCCGAGCGGCCCCGCAAGCTGGGCATAGAGCTCTTGGAGCTCGACGAGCTCGTGCGCCAGGTCGACTTCCTCTCTGTCCACCTGCTCAAGACGCCCGACAGCGTGGGGCTGATCGGGGCCGACCTGCTGGCCAAGGCCAAACCCAGCCTGCGCATCGTCAACACCGCCAGGGGCGGCATCATCGACGAGCACGCCCTGGCTGAGGCCATCGCCGCCGGGCGGGTGGGCGGGGCGGCCATCGACGTGTTCGCCACCGAGCCCACCACCGACTCGCCCCTGTTCGGCCTCGAGCGCGTGGTCGTCACCCCCCACCTGGGCGCCAGCACCCACGAGGCCCAGGACAAGGCCGGGGAGGCCATCGCCGACCAGGTCGTTCTGGCCCTGGCCGGGGATTTCGTCCCCTACGCGGTCAACGTCGACGCCGCCGAGGCGGCCGACGCGGTCAAGCCCTACCTGGCCCTGGCCGAGCGCCTGGGCCGCATCTTCACGGCCCTGCACCGCGACAGCGGGCGCCTGGCGGCCGGGCCCCTCCAGGTCGGCTACCAGGGTGAGCTGGCCGACTACGACACCCGCATCCTGACCCTGGCCGTCCTCAAGGGCCTCCTCACGGGCCAGGCCAGCGAGAGCGTGTCATACGTGAACGCCCCCAAGCTGGCCGCCGAGGCGGGCATCGCCCTCGACGAGTCGAAGTCGTCGGAGACCGAGGACTACGTGAACCTGATCACCGTTCGGGGCCCTGACCACTCCATCGCCGGCACCCTGTTCGGGCTGGGCAACGAGGCCCGCCTGGTCATGGTCGACGACCACACCGTCGACATCCCACCGGCCCGCCACATGCTGGTGGTCCGTAACGACGACCGGCCCGGCATGATCGGCGTGGTGGGGACGCTCCTGGGCCGGACCGGGGTCAACATCTCGGACATGGACGTGGGCCGTTCACCCTCGGGGGAGGCCGCCCTCATGGTCCTGTCGACCGACCAGCCCGTGCCCGACCAGGTCCTCGAAGGGCTGCGGTCCGAGCCCGGCATCGTGCGGGTCGACCGCCTCAGCCAAGACCCGGGGTGACCGCCGGGGAGGACATAGCGGAGCTGCTGGCGGCGCTCGACTCGGCTCCGCCGTTCGCGGCTCTGGCCGTGCTGACCGGGCACGTCAAGGCCATGTTCCCGGCCCAGGCCGTGAGCCTGCTCCTGGCCGACTACGGCGAGCGCACCCTCGAGCGGATCGACGAGGGCCGGCCGGCCCGCTCGAGCGAGTCGCTGGCCGTCGACGACAGCCCGGCCGGGACCGTGTTCCGCCGCCAGCAGCCCATGGCCTTTCCCGACCAGGAAGGTCACCGGGTCTACGTCCCGGTGTCGGTCCGGGCCGACCGCCTGGGGGTGCTCGATGTCCTGCTGGCCCGGCCTCCCTCGGCCCACGACCTCGACCGCGTTGGCCGGGTGGCGACCACGGTGGCCTACGTCATCGCCGCCTGCCGCCCCTACACCGACTTCTTCGAGCGGGCCCGCCGTTATCGCCCCCTCGAGCTGGCGGCCGAGATCCAATGGGGCCTGCTGCCGGCCCTGGCCTACGAGAGCGACGACGTGGCCTTGGCCGGGATGCTGGAGCCCGCCTACGAGTTCGGGGGCGACAACTTCGACTACTGCGTCGACGTCGGGACGGTCACCGTGTCGGTGACCGACGCCATGGGCCACGGCCTGCGGGCCGCGGTCGTCGGGAGCTTGGCCGTGAACGCCCTCCGCAACGCCCGCCGGTCGGGCCACGGCGTCGGTGACCAGGCCCAGGCCGCCAATGCCGCGGTGTCGTCCCAGTTCGAGGAGGAGCAGTTCGTCAGCGGCCTGGTGGCCTGCCTCGACCTGGCGACAGGGGCGGTGGACGTCGTCAACGCCGGCCACCCCCACGCCTACTGCTTGCGGGGCGGGCAGGCGAGCGAGATGAACCTCGATGCCGACTTCCCCTTGGGCATGTTCCGCGACGCCGCCTACCAGGTGCAGCGCTGGCAATTGGCGCCCGGCGACCGCCTCCTGGTGGTCAGCGACGGCGTGCTGGAGGCCGCGCCCGACAGCCTGGACCAGTTCGGGGAAGAGCGCCTCGTCGACCTGGCCCAGGCCACGGCTTCGCTCCCCCCGGCCGAGGTCGTCCGCCTCATCACCCGGGCGGTCGTCGACCACCGGGCATCGGACCTGCGCGACGACGCCACCGCCGTGTGCCTCGACTGGCGGGGCTGAGGCCGGCCGGGTCTGGGGAGCGTCGCTACCGCTTGGCCTTGCGCAGGCCGTCGGCCTCGGCTGCGGCCTCGTCCCGGTAGCAGCGGTCGGCAGTGGTGCGCTCGTAGGCCGTCATGCCCGGCAGGTGGAAGATGCCGCTGGCCAGTTTGGCCTTCACCGGGTGGGTGGCCGGGCAGGCGGCGCCGTCGGGCTCGACCCAGGCGTGGGCCGGGGCAGATGGCGGCTCGGCCGGCGAGGAGGGCTGGGGCGCGGGGCGGGCGGCCGCCGAGGGGGCCTGGGGGCCGACCACCCGGGGGCCTTGGGGGGGCGTGTCCCGGGGCTCGTCCTCGTCCGCTTCGCCGGCGGGCCGCAGGTTGAGGTCCTTGAACATCTTGGGCTCGACCAGCGGCGTCTCGGACCGCTTGGGCAGGAGGGGGTCACCGCTGGGCATGTGGGCCTGGCCCGAACGCCGGCCCTGGAGGATCTTGGCTATCGCGGCCCCGATGCCGCCGAGGGCGCCGAGGACGGCCACGACACGGACGGTTCGACGGGTCACGCCGGTCGACCCTACTTGACGGCATCAGGCGCGACTGTCACCATGGAAGCCGGATGAGTGCACCCTTCTTCTCGGGCCTGCTCCTTACGTAGCGGCGAGTACCCCCTCCGGGTGCTCGCCAGAACCTCTCGTGCCTGCGGGCCGGGAGGTTTTTTCTTTTCCCCCACGACCCAACCCGAACGTGCTGGAGGCTGAACCACGATGAGCGATCGGCTGATCATCTTCGATACGACGCTGCGCGACGGCGAGCAGTCGCCCGGCATCTCCCTCGACGCGGCCGAGAAGCTGGAGATCGCCGAGCAGCTGGCCCGCCTCAACGTCGACGTGATCGAGGCCGGGTTCCCGATCGCCAGCCAGGGGGACTTCGAAGCCGTCCAGGCCATCGCCCGCAAGGTCCACGGCCCGGTCATCGCCGGCCTGTCGCGTACGCAGAGGGGCGACGTAGACCGTTGCTGGGAGGCCCTGCGGGACGCGGCCCGGGGCCGCATCCACGTGTTCATCTCGACCAGCCCCAACCACATGGAGCACATGCTGCGCATGACCCCGGCCCAGGTGGTCGAGGCCACCCGCAGCGGGGTGGCGCGGGCTCGAGAGCACACCGACGACGTGGAGTTCAGCCCCCAGGACGCCACCCGCACCCCCCTCGACTTCATGCTCGAGGTGCTGCAGGCGGCCGTCGACGCCGGGGCCACCACGCTGAACATTCCCGACACCGTGGGCTACGGGATCCCGTGGGACTTCGGGGCGCTCATCCAGTACATCCGCCGCGAGGTCAAAGGCGACTACGTCACGTCCACCCACTGCCACAACGACCTGGGCCTGGCCACGGCCAACTCGCTGGCCGGGGTGCAGGCCGGCGCCCGCCAGGTCGAGGTGTGCGTGAACGGCATCGGCGAGCGGGCCGGCAACGCCGCCCTGGAGGAGGTGGTCATGGCCGTCAAGATCCGCCCCGACCAGTTCCCGGGCATCGAGGTGGGCGTACGCACCGAAGAGCTGGCCCGCACCAGCCGCATGGTCAGCCGCCTGACGGGCTACCCCGTCCAGTACAACAAGGCGGTCGTGGGCCGCAACGCCTTCACCCACGAGTCGGGTATCCACCAGCACGGCGTGCTGGCCGAGCGCTCGACCTACGAGATCATCGACGCCGGCACCGTGGGCCAGGTCGGCAGCCAGATCGTGCTGGGCAAGCACTCGGGGCGCCACGCCTTCAAGGACTCGCTCGACAAGCTGGGCCTGACCGTGCCCGACGAGACGCTCAACGCCGCTTTCGCCCGGTTCAAGGAGCTGGCCGACCGCAAGGTGTCCATCACCGACGCCGACCTGGAGGCCATCGTGGCCGAGGAGATGGGCACGAGCGTGGAGCACGGCTTCTCCTTCGAGTCACTGGAGGTCAGCGGCGGGACGGTGGGCACACCCCGGGCCAAGGTGGCGGTGATGCGGGACGGTCGGGTGCGCGAGGCATCGGCCGACGGCGACGGCATGATCGACGCCGCCTGCAAGGCCATCGCGGCCGCCACCGGTGTCGAAGGCCGGCTCACCGACTTCAACGTGTCCTCGGTCACCGGCGGGGTGGACGCCCTGGGCGACGTGATCATCCAGGTCGAGGCGGGCGG
This sequence comes from Actinomycetota bacterium, assembly GCA_040754375.1. Classification (NCBI taxonomy): domain Bacteria; kingdom Bacillati; phylum Actinomycetota; species Actinomycetota bacterium. The sequence goes on along the minus strand of JBFMCT010000011.1, from coordinate 61,690 downwards.
CGTGAAGGTGTCGGGCCGGGGCGTGTCCACCGACGTGGTCGAGGCCTCGGCCCGGGCCTACCTCAACGCCGTGAACAAGGTCCTGCGCGTCCGCGACCGGGCCGAACCCCGCCGCACCGAGGTCGGCCCGTAGCTTGACGTCAGCGCGACAGGTTGGGGACCGGGAAACGGCCCTCGAGCCAGTCGGCGATGGTGGCCACGCCTTTGACGGTGGTCGACTCGGGGGCGGCGTCGAGGATGCACATGTTGGCCGCGTCGGCATGGCGGACCTCGTCGTCCTCGGGCATGGCCACCAGCAGCGGGCCACCGTGGTCGCGGGCGAAGGCCTCCAGTTGGTCCACGTCGCTCGGCCGGCGGATGCGGTTGCCCAGGAAGGCGATCTCGGGGATCCCCAGCTCGAGGGCCAGCTTGTGGGTGCGGTCGGCCGTCATCATCGTCTTGAGCGTGGGCTGGACGACTACCAGCAGCATGTCGATGTGGGCCAGCGTGCCGATGGACAGGTGCTCGAGGCCGGCCTCCATGTCGCACACCACGACCGTGCCGGGGATCTCGTCCTCTATCTGCTGGATGAAGTCACGCACGGTGACGTGGGAGCTCCACGTTCAGCCGGAGCCCGCCTTCTCGGCCCGGGCGGCCAGCATGAGCGTCACGTTGTCGGGCCCGTGGTAGCCGTACTCGCCGAGCAGGGTCGAGGGCGACAGGTTGCGGGGGACGAAGCGGACCTCACCCGACTGGTCGAGGAAGGGGCGCAGCATGCCCACCATCTCCTCGCCCAAGCCGACATTGGCCGCCAGGTTGGGGTCGGAGTCGCAGTCGATGGCTATGACCCGCCGGCCCCGGCGCCCCAGCGTGCGCGACAGCACGGCGGAGATGGTCGTCTTCCCTACGCCGCCCTTGCCCGATATCCCGACCCGCATGGCTTCATTCTACGGGCCTAGGGGGGCGTCCCGCCCGGCCCGGCCCCGCCCGGCCGCGGTCACGGGAGCAGTTTGCGGATGGGCGGTGCCCAGTTGGCGGGGTCGTCGCCCGCGCCGACGGCCGCGTCGGCCCCCAGCGGGGGCACGGCCCCGGGCGTCACGGCCACCACGGGCAGGACCCGGGAGCACGACGCCGCTCGCAGGCCCATCACGAACTCCCGGCCGACCTGCTCACTCGCCTCCACCAGGATGAGCGTGGGCACGAGCGAACCGCAGGCGTCGGGTTCGATCTCGCCGAACCGCTTCGGTACGACGACGCAGTCACCCAGGGCGGCCTCCAGGCCGTCGAGCTCGTCCTGGGCCACGCCCACGCTGAGGATGACCGAGGTCGGCAGCCCGGCCAGACGGCGGGCCCCGTGCAGCTCGGCCGTGTAATCGGTCTCGGCCGTGGGGTTGTAGTACTCGGCGTTCTCGAAGAAGCTGTCCTCGGTGACGGCCCGGGCCAGCTCGGACTGGCCCGTCTCCAGGTCGGCGGCCCACACGTTCCACGAAACGAAGCCCAAGCTGGCTTTGTTCATGGTGAGCACGGTGATGCCGGGCAGGTCGGTGGCCACGTGGGCCAGGCCTCGGTCAGCCAGCACGGCGGCCATCTGGGCCAGGATGTCCGACTCCACCGGGGTCTCCTCGGCCCGGACCACGAAGGTGTTGGGCCCGACCCGCAGGCAGGCGTGCCAGTAGCCGTCGAAGATGATCACGTCGCCTTCGATGTGGAGGGTCTCGCCGAACCCCCGCTGCGACGAGTTGTCGACGAAGGACTCGATCAGCTCCCGGTCGTCCATGGCCGCAGGCTACTGCCGCCTCGGTCGTTAACGGCCTCCACCCGGCGGACCATCACGACGTGGGGACCGATCCCGGGTACGTCGAACTCGGCGCTCACCGCCCCGAAGCCGGCACGGGCGTAGAAGCCGGTGGCCGCCACCCGGGCATTGCACCACAGCTCCCCGCCCCCACGGTGGCTGACGTGGCTGGCGCACGCCTCGACCAGTGCCCGCCCCAGGCCCAGGCCCCGCCAGCGGGCGTCGGTAGCCATGCCCCGCAGTCGCCAGGCCGGCCAGGGACCGCCGGGTCGGGCTTCGCGGTAGAGGGACGCGATGGCCGCCGCGGCCTCCTCCTCGCCGACCACGAACGCGCCGAAGTGGACCGTCGACGGGTCGTCGTCACCCGGGTACTCGGCTTCGCCCGCCGGGCGGCCCGGGCGTAGGACCGACAAGCGCAAGGGGCGAGTGGCGGTCACCGGGACGGTACGCACGTCGAAGGCGGTGGGTTGGTTGCTGGGCAACGACCGGACGGTAGCGGCTGTGCCGAGACGTGGCGCACGTTGCGTAGACGGGACGGTCCCTGGAGGGCCCGTTCCAGCGGCATCTACTCTGGAGGTGAGGAGGTGCGGCGTGATGTCACCGGAGGAGATCGAACAGCGGCGGTTCTCGGTGTCGCCCCAGGGTTACGACCAAGCCGAGGTCGACGCCTTCCTACGGGAGGTGGCGGCCACCCCACTGCATGGGAGCGCTACGCCCGGGACCGGTGGGCAGGCAGGAGGGGACGGTGCCGCCGGGCCTGAGACGAGCGAGGCCACGGCGACGGCCGAGCGGCGTGCCCAGGAGTTGCTGGAAGAGGCTCGCCGGGCCGCGCAGCGGGCCGACGAGGCCGAGGCCTTGGCCGAGCGGACGGCGGCCAGGCTCCGGGCTGAGGCCGAGAGCCAGGCCGCGGAGATGAGGGCGGCCGCCCGCCTGGAGGCGGCCGACCTGCTCGAGCAGGCGAGGCGCTCGGCGGCCGATCTACAGCGGATGGCCGAGCAGGGCTCCGACGCCGCCCAGGAGCTGCGCCGGGCCGCCGAACGCGACTGCGGTCATCTGCTGGCCGACGCTCAGGCGGCGGCCGACGACGTGCGCCGTCAGGCCTCGAACGAGCTGGCGGCCGCGTCTGATGCCCGCCAGCAGGCCGCCAGCGACGCGGCCGCGCAGGCCGCGGCCACCGACAGCGCCGAACGGGACCGCCGCCAGGCCCAGGTCGAGCTGGCGGCGGCGCGGGCCACCAGGTCGAGGGCGGAGGCCGAGGCCCGGACCGTGCTGGAGTCGGCCCAAGGTGAACTGGAGTCGGCCCGATCGGAGGTCGAGCGCATGGCCCGAGCCGTCGAGCAGGCCTGGCAGGAGACGGAGCGGGACACCGCCCGGGCGAGGGAGGTGGCGGCCGCCGAGCTCGACCTGGCCCGGCGCCAACGGGCCCTTCTCGAAGGTGAGGGGGTCAAGACCCGCGAGGCGGCCCAGCGGATGCTGGCCTCGACGCTCGACACCAGGGCCCAAGCCGAGCGGGAGGCGGCCGAGATGTTGGCCATGGCCGAGCGCGAGGGGGCCAAGACCAGCGAGGCCTTCCGCCAGAACCTCGAGGCGGCGCGCGACCTACGTTCCCAGGCGGCCCGCGTGCTGGCCCGCTCCCAGGAGGCGGCCCAGCAGGAGCTGCTCGCCCTGGCCGACCTCCAGGCGGCGGCCGAAGCCGAGCTCTCGCAGTGGCGGACGGCCGCCCGGGGGGAGCTGGACACCGCGGCCAGCCTGCGGGAGGCGGCCGCGGCCGAGGCCTCCCGTCTCCGGGAGGGGGCCCAGCGCGAGCTCGACGAGGCCCGCGAGCTGCGGGCGGCCGCCGAGCGGGAGGCCAACGACCTGCGCGACACCGCCCGCCGGGCGCTGGCCGCGGCCACCGAAGCGCGCGACCGGGCGGGGCGCGACGCCGAGGCCGAACTGCAACGTGCCCGCGAGGAGGCCGCGTCGCTGCGGTTGGAGGCCTCCCACGACCTCGAGGCCGCCCGGGAGGTGTTCGCCACCGCCCGCCGCGAGGTGGTTTCAGGCCCCGCTCGGCCTTCGTCGGGCCGGGGCCCGCAGGCCCGGGCACCCCGGGAAGGGCCCGGCGTCGGCCGGCTGGCGCCCGCCGCCGCGCCCGAGCCTCCCGGGCCCGCGGTACCCGGGCCCGGCGGCGACGGCGGGGGTGGTGGGACCGGGGCCGACGCAGGAGGCGGGGGCGAGGCTCAGCCGGCGGTGACGGGCAACCAGGGCGGCCTTGCCGACTCGTAGGCGGCGATGGCGTCGGCGTGGCGCAGGGTGGTCCCGATGTCGTCGAGGCCTTCGAGCAGCCGCCCGCGGGTGAAGTCGTCGAGGGGGAACGTCGTGTCGATCCCCGCGGCGGCGGCGGAGAGCGTCCGGGCCTCCACGTCGATCGTGACGACCAGGGCGGGGTCGGCCGTCACCGCGTCCAGCAGTCGGCGGCCGGTCTGGCCGTCGACCTGTACGGGGAGCAGGCCCGCCTTGGTGGCGTTGGAGCGGAAGATGTCGGCGAAGCGGGGCGATACGACGGCCTCGAACCCGTAGTCGGTCAGGGCCCACACGGCGTGCTCGCGCGACGAACCCGTCCCGAAGTTGGGCCCGGCCACCAGCACCTTGGCCCCCCGCCACTGAGGCTGGTTGAGGACGAAGTCGGGGTCGGCCCGCCACTGCGAGAACAGGCCTTCGCCGAACCCCGTGCGCTCGACCCGCTTGAGCCACTTGCTGGGGATGATCTGGTCGGTGTCGACGTCGGACCGGTCCAGCGGCAGGGCCGTCCCGGTGATCGTGCGGACGGGTTTCATGCCAGCTCCTCGGGGGTGGCGAAACGGCCGGCCACGGCGGTGGCCGCGGCCACCGCGGGCGAGACCAGGTGGGTCCGGCCTCCCCGGCCCTGGCGGCCTTCGAAGTTGCGGTTGGACGTCGAGGCGCAGCGCTCGCCGGGTTGGAGGACGTCAGGGTTCATGCCCAGGCACATCGAACAGCCGGCCGCCCGCCACTCGAACCCGGCGTCGGAGAACACCCGGTCCAGGCCTTCGGCCTCGGCGTCGGCCCGCACCTGCATCGAACCGGGCACCACCATGGCCCGCAACCCCGGGCGGACCTTGCGCCCTGCGACCACGGCCGCCGCGGCCCGCAGGTCTTCGAGGCGGGAGTTGGTGCACGAGCCGATGAACACCGTGTCGACGGCTATGTCGCGAACGGGGGTGCCGGCCGTCAGGCCCATGTAGGCCAGGGCCCGCCGGGCCGACTCGGCCTCGGCCGGGTCGGCGAGGGCGTCGGGGTCGGGCACGGTGGCATCGATGGGCACGACCTGGGCCGGGTTGGTGCCCCATGACACGTGCGGGCTCAGGGTGGTGGCGTCGATCGTGACCTGGCGGTCGAAGCGGGCGCCGGCGTCGGTGGCCAGGGACCGCCAGTCGTCGAGGGCCCGCTCCCAGGCCGCCCCCCGGGGCGCGTGGGGGCGGCCCTCGAGGTAGGCGAAGGTGGTGTCGTCGGGCTCGACCATGCCGGCCCGGGCGCCGCCCTCGATCGACATGTTGCAGATCGTCATCCGTCCTTCCATCGACAGGGCGCGGATGGCCGCCCCCCGGTACTCGATGACGTGGCCGATGCCGCCTCCGGTGCCGATCCGCCCGATGATGGCCAACACGACGTCCTTGGCCGTGACCCCGGCGGGCAGGTCGCCCTCGAGGTCGACCGCCATGGTCGCGGGCCGGGGCTGGGGCAGGGTCTGGGTGGCGAGCACGTGCTCGACCTCGCTGGTGCCGATGCCGAAGGCCAGCGCCCCGAAGGCCCCGTGGGTCGACGTGTGGCTGTCGCCGCACACGATGGTCATGCCCGGCTGGGTCAGGCCCAGGTCGGGGCCGATGACGTGGACGATGCCCTGGCGGGAGTGGCCCATGGGGTAGAGGCGGACCCCGAACTCCTCGCAGTTGCGGGCCAGGGCCTCGATCTGGCGAGCCGAGACAGGGTCGGTGACCGGGCCGACCAGGCCGCCCGCGCCCGTGGTGGTGGGCACGTTGTGGTCCATGGTGGCCACCGTCAGGTCGGGGCGGCGCACCGTCCGCCCGGCCAGACGCAGCCCGTCGAAGGCCTGGGGTGAGGTGACCTCGTGGACGAGGTGGAGGTCGACGTAGAGCAGGTCGGGCTCGCCCGGGGCCGACCTCACCACGTGGCGGTCCCAAACCTTCTCGCTCAAGGTCCGGGGCGGGGTAGGGGTCATCTCATTATCCGAGACGCTAGTCTTGCCATGTGAGAACTGTAAGCGGTGTGGGCGTGCTCGACAAGGCCGTTTGGGTGCTCGACGCCCTCGACGGCGGGCCCATGTCCCTCGCCGAACTGGTGAACGCCACCGGCCTGAGCCGCCCCACGGCCCACCGCCTGGCCCAGGCCCTCGAGGTCCACGGGTTCGTGGGCCGGGACGGCGGGGGCCGCTTCTGCCTCGGGCCTCGGCTGGCCACCGCCGGACTGGCCGCCCTGGCCCGGCCGGCCATGGAGCGCCTCCGGGAGGCCACCGGGGAGAGCGTGCAGCTCTACGTCCGCCGCGGCGAGCACCGGGTGTGCGTGGCCGCCCTTGAATCTCCCCACGGGCTCCGTACCATCGTGGAGGTGGGCGCCTCGTTACCGTTGGACCGCGGTTCGGCCGGCCGGGCCCTCGCCGCCGGTCCTCGCCGGCCCGGTCATCCCGGTTGGGCCGAGAGCGTCGAGGAACGCCAGCGGGGTGTGGCTTCGGTCAGCGCGCCGGTCACCGACGCCCAGGGCCGCACCGTGGCCGCCGTGTCCGTCTCCGGCCCCCTCGAACGCACCACCCGCCGGCCCGGGGCGCGCTACGGGGCCGCGGTGGTGGAGGCTGCGGGTGCCATCTCGGAGGCCCTGGCCCGTGGTTGAGCGCCGTCCTCGGTCGCTGTTGGTGCGGGCCGGCTCGGGTGGCCGATGGCCATGGGGCAGGCCCGTCGCCTCCCTGTGCCCCACCCGACGCGAGCCACAGTCACCGCGGGCGTGGGCCGCGGCTGCGATGGCCGTGGTGGTCCTGGCCGGGCCGGCCTGCTCGTCGTCGACGGAGACGCCGGGCCCGGGGACGGGCGCCAGTAGCCCCGAGCCGGCGGGCACCCCGACGACGGCCGTGGTCGGGGAGCTGGCCCCCTTGCCCCTGGCCCGCACCGAGGTGGCCGGAGCCTTCTGGGACGGCAAGGTCGTGGTCGCCGGGGGGCTCACCCTCGATGGCGGGGCCAGCGACCGGGTCGACCTGTACCTGCCCGGGGCCGACCGCTGGGAGCCGGGCGTGGCCCTGCCCGTGGCCCTCCACCACCTGGGGCTGGCCGTGCTGGGCGAGCGGCTCTATGCGGTAGGCGGTTACACCAACCCACCGGGGCGGGACTGGCAGGTCCGGGCCGACGTCTGGAGCCTGGGCCCGGGCGAGCGGGCCTGGCGGGCCGAGGTGGCCATGAGCAGGCCCCGGGGCGCCCAGGGGACGGCGGTGGCTGGTGGTCGCCTGGTGGTGGCCGGGGGAGTCACCGGCGGCCTGACCGGGACCAGCGAGTCGTGGGCCCCGGGGGAACCGGCGTGGCGCCCCGGGCCCGACCTGGCCCAGGCCCGCGAGCACCTGGGCATGGCCTCTCTCGGGGGCCGGGCCTACGCCATCGGCGGCCGCCTGGGCGGTTTCGACTCCAACCTGCGCACCGTCGAGTCATGGGCGCCCGGGGAGGCCGCCTGGCGGGCCGAGCCCATGCTGGCCGACACCCGGGGCGGGACGGCGGCCACCGAGGTCGCCGGCCGGCTGTGCGTGGCCGGCGGTGAGGAGACCCAGGGCACGATCGCCTCGGTGGAGTGCCTGGTCCCGGCCCAGGGCCGGTGGGAACGCCTGGCGCCGCTGGCCCAGCCCCGCCACGGGTTGGCCGTCGTGGGCGTGGGCCCCAACGTCCACTTCATCGGTGGCGGCCCCCAGCCCGGCCTGTTCGTCAGCACGGCCCACGAGGTCCAGGCCGGCTGAACCCCCGCGACCCCCCGCGACCGGCAAACCCGCGCGGGAATCGTGGGCGAAACGCCCACGATTCCCGCGCGGGTTTCGTGGGGTTGGGCCTCAGCCGATGGCGACGATGTCCACACGCATGGTGCCGCTGGGGGCCTCGTAGGCGACGGTGGTGCCCGTCGACTTGCCGAGCAGGGCTTGGCCGAGGGGCGATGCCGGGGAGATGACCCCCACGTCGTCGCGGCGCTCCTCGATGGAGCCGATGAGGTAGCGCTCAGTCTCGTCGTCACCCTCGTAGCGCAGGGTCACCACCGCCCCCGGGACGACCGTGCTGGCGTCGGCCGCGGCCTCGTCGTCGAGGACTACGGCCTTGTCCAAGATGGACTGGAGCTGGCGGATGCGGGCCTCCATGCGGCCCTGGTCCTCCTTGGCCGCGTGGTAGTCGGCGTTCTCGGACAGGTCGCCGAGCTCGCGGGCGCGCTCGATGATGCGGGCGATGTCGACCCGGCCCCGGGTCTCGAGGTCGGTCAGCTCGGTGCGCAGCCGGTCGTAGGCCGTGCGGGAAAGGCTGGTCTGTTGATTGGCCATGGGTGAACGCTTCCCCCATCTGGTGGCAAGTGGGTTGACGGAGCAGGGGCCGGTCACGGACACTGGAGGTCGCTGTGAGGCCTTTCGGCACCATCGTAATTCCGTAGCGCACCCGCCGGCACCCGCCGGGCGAGTGCGTCCACGACCGTCCACCGATGGTGGGCGGTTTCGCATTTGAGAGGACGTGTTGGGGCACAGGATCGGGGTCATCGGGGGCGACGGGATCGGCCCCGAGGTCGTGGCCGAGGCGCTCAAGGTCGTGCGCGCCGCTGGAGTAGACCTCGTCATGGAGGACTACGACCTGGGCGGGGCCCGCTACCTGCGCACCGGGGACATCCTGCCCGACGCCGTGCTCGACGAGCTACGGGGCCTCGATGCCATCCTGCTGGGGGCGGTGGGGACGCCCGAGGTAGCGCCCGGCGTCATCGAGCGGGGCCTGCTGCTGAGGCTGCGGTTCGAGCTCGACCTCTACGTCAACCTGCGCCCGTTCCACGGCGGCGGCCTCGACTTCACCGTCGTGCGGGAGAACACCGAGGGGAGCTACGCGGGCGAAGGCGGCGTCCTGCGCCGGGGCACCCCGCACGAGGTGGCCACCCAGGGCTCGGTGAACACCCGGATGGGCGTCGAGCGGTGCATGCGGTTCGCCTTCGAGCTGGCCGGGTCGCGGCCCCGGCGCCACCTCACGCTGGTCCACAAGACCAACGTGCTGGCCTTCGCCGGGGACCTGTGGCAGCGCACGTTCGACGAGGTGGCGGCCGAGCACCCCGAGGTCACCACCGCCTACAACCACGTCGACGCCGCCTGCGTCCATCTCGTGGAAGACCCAGCCCGCTACGACGTGATCGTGACCGACAACCTGTTCGGCGACATCCTCACCGACTTGGCCGGGGCCGTGACCGGAGGGATCGGCCAGGCGGCGTCGGCCAACCTCAACCCTCGCCGGACGGGCCCGTCGATGTTCGAGCCCGTCCACGGGTCGGCCCCCGATATCGTGGGCACGGGCAAGGCCAACCCCGTCGCCGCCGTACGTTCGGCGGCGATGATGCTGGACTTCCTGGGTGAGACGGGCGCAGCCGCCCGGGTCGCCGCTGCTTGTTCGGAGGCGCTGCCGTCGCCCGGCGCCACCACCACCGAGATCGGCGATGCCCTCGCAGAGCGCGTCGCAGACATGAACACGAAGGAGCCCTAGGCCATGCCGATCCAGACCGTCGACAAGATCTGGATGGACGGGGAGATGGTGCCGTGGGAGGAGGCCCGCGTCCACATCCTCACCCACTCGCTCCACTACGGCAGCGGCGTGTTCGAGGGCATCCGGGCCTACGCCACCAGCCAGGGCCCGGCCGTGTTCCGCCTCACCGACCACGTCAACCGGCTGTTCAACAGCGCCAAGGTCTACCTGATCGACATCCCGTTCACGCCCGAGCGGATCATCGAGGGCGTCAAAGAGACCGTGCGGGTCAACGGGCTCGACGCCTGTTACATCCGCCCGATCGTCTACTTGGGCTACGGCGAGATGGGCCTCAACCCCATGCCCTGCCCCGTCAATGTGTCGATCGCGGTGTGGCCGTGGGGTACCTACCTGGGCGAGGAGGGCATCCGCCGGGGCGTGCGCACCAAGATCTCCACCTGGACCCGCCACGACCCCAACGCCATGCCGGTGGCGGCCAAGGGCACGGGTATGTACGTGAACTCGTCCATGGCCAAGGTCGAGGCCCTCAAGGGGGGCTACGACGAGGCCATCCTGCTGTCGCCCCAGGGGTACGTGAGCGAGTGCACCGGCGAGAACCTTCTCATCGTGAAGAACGGGAGGCTGGTGAAGACGCCCTCGGCCGCGGGCGCCCTCGAGGGCATCACCCAGGCCTCGGTGGTCACGATCGCCCAGGACCTGGGCTACGAGGTCGTGGAGGCCAACCTGCTGCGGACCGACCTCTATCTCGCCGAGGAGGCCTTCCTCACCGGGACGGCGGCCGAGGTGGTGCCCATCCGGTCGGTCGACGACCGCGAGATCGGCGACCCCGGCCCCATCACCCGGGCCATCCAGGAGGTCTACTTCTCCACCGTGCGGGGCGAGGTCGACCGCTACAAGGACTGGCTGGAGCTCGTCCGGGCCTGACGCCGGTCGGCGGCCCTGGCGCCCGGCCGTCCCAGGGGCTACAAAGAGGCGATGTCGGCGCCTGACTACGTCCCGCCCACCACGGCCGACAAGCCGCGCTCGTCGCTGGCCCTGCCGCCCCCCGGGCGGTGGACGGCCAGCCGCCCCGCCGACCTGGTGGGGGGCCAGCCCACCGGTCAGCGTCTGGGCCGGCCCGGGCCCGATCAGGGTTACGTGCTCGTGCTGGTGTCGCAGTTCGAGGACAGGCTGCGCCTGGCCCCCGGGGAGCACCGGTCCGACGTGGTGGACGGGGTGATGGCCGTGGCCCTGCGGCGGGCCTCGATGTTCGGGCGGGCACCGGTGAACCACGACCTCGAGCTGGCCTTCGGCATGTTCGGCTTCCTCGACGACCCCGACAGCCTGCCCCCCGACCTGGTGGACTGGCGGGCCAAGGCCTTCCGGGGGGCGTCCCACGACTACTGGGAGCGGCGGGCCATCGCCGACCGGGTGCCGGCCGGCACCCTGCGGGTCACCCCGGCCGAGGCGCGTGCCCGGCTGGGGGACTGGCGCTCGTTGGTGGGTGCCGGCCAGTAGGGCCCGGGTGGCCCACCGGCGGGCGCCGGCCCATGGCCCCGGCGATCACGGTGGCGATCCCCGCGGCCAGCACGATGTCGCCACTGCTGATCACGGCCCGCAACGGGGGGACGGGGACCGAGTCGCCGAGGGCCCGAGCGAGGACGTCGCCGTCGTCGGCCACTACATGCTTGTAGAGGTGACCGCCGGTCACGTCATGGTCAGCGTCGAAGCCCGCGGCCCTCAGCGCCGACACCGACACAGGCATGCCCCCATAAGGGGCCATGGCGGCCAGGTTCATGGCCCAGCCGAGGGCGACGAGCCCCAGTCCGGCCCTCACGGCCGCCGACCGTCCCCGCACGTTGAGGCCGACCCACAGGCCGACCGCCGCGTAGGTGCCGAGCACGACCGGCCAGCGCCACGTCGCCGGAAGGCGGCCCAGCGCCAGCTGGGCACCCACGGCCGCGAACACGAGCAAGGGGGCCCGCAACCTGAGCGACCCGAGACCGCCGAGCCGGCCCCGGCGCGCCCAGCCGATGACCACCCCCAGGAGTACCGGCGCGACTATCATCACTGGAATGGGGGAGGGCGGCCAGGCATGCGACCAGGGGTGGGACCTGGGGTGGGAGTCGTAGTCGACGTGGCCGCGATGATACGGCCGGTCTTACCGCCGCCCGCGGCCCGCCTACCCGTGCCTACCGGAGTGTCAGAAGCCCTGGTAGATGGGGGCTCCCGCTGCCACCCACACACCCGCGAGCACACCGATGCTCGTCACCATACCAATGGCCCGCCGGCGGATCTTCCGAAGAGGCTGCATGTGCTCCGTTCCTTCATCTGAGGCCCAGCCCGGTTGTACTAGTCCGACATCAGAGACCGGAGCCCGTTCCCTGATACGTGCCAGTTGCTCGACCAACGGGGCCACATCGTGACCGTCACGGCCCTCGTCAAGGCGGCCGCCGATGGGGACACCGCGGCATGGGACGAGCTGGTGGAGAAATACGCCCGGCTCATCTGGGCCATCGCCCGCAGCCATGGGCTGTCGGTGGCTGACGCCGACGACGTCATGCAGACGACGTGGCTGCGCCTGGCCGAGCACCTGGTGAAGCTCCGTGACCCCGAGCGCATCGGGGCGTGGTTGGCGGTCACGGCCCGCAACGAGTCGCTGCGCCTGGCCCGCCGGGCCCGCCGTGACGTTCCCTTCGACCCCATGGTCGACATCCGGCGCCCGTCCGAGGGCGGCGAGGTGGACCGGGCCCTGCTCACCGAGGAGCGTGATCAGGCCCTGTGGCAGGCGTTCCAGTCGCTGCCCTACAACTGCCGGGTCCTCCTGCTGATGCTCACGACCGAACCCGGGTTCAGCTACGAGCAGATCGGCGAGAGCCTCGGGGTACCGATCGGCAGCATCGGGCCGACGAGGGGGCGCTGCCTGGATAAGCTGCGGGCCGAACCGGTGCTGAAGCGGTACCTGGAAGATCGGGCTGGGTCTATGAGAGGGGCGAGCTCGTGAACCTGGCTGCTGACGACCAGTGGATGCCCGACAACCTGGTGCGGGTCGTCACGGCGGCTGACCCGGTGCCCTATGACGTGCTCCAGTCGCTGCGGTCCTGCCTCGGGCGGCGCACCTTCGACGCCGAGCTGGCCGAGCTGGTCTACGACTCGGTGCTCGACGAGCAGGTCGGCGTGCGCAGTGCCCAGGGCGCCCGTCACCTGAGCTTCGAGGGTGGGAGCGTGGCCGTCGAGATGGCCGTCGTGGACGACCTCACGAACCGCCGGGTGGTGGGCCAGCTCGTGCCGCCCGTGCCCGGATCGGTCGAGGTCCGCCACCGCGACGGGTCGTTCCGGTTGGACGTCGACGCGCACGGCCGCTTCTTCGCCGAATCCGTCCCGCGCGGCCCGGTGAGCCTCCGGTGCCGCCCGCTCGGCAGCGACGAGGTCCTGGCCGTCACCGACTGGGTAGCCCTGTAGCGGCCCAATGCTTATGCCCTGCCTGGCGGTCGTCCGCCCGCGGGTACGGGCCCCGCACTGATGTCGCCTCTCCTCGGGCGAACCGAGCCCCGGGGCGCGGCCGGCACCATAGGCCGCGCCGGCCGGGCCGGGGATCGGGCCACGGGTGAGCTCGCCACCTGAACCGGGCGTGAGCGAAGAGGCGGGCACTACCGGTGGAGCCAGCCACCGCCGGCGTCCGCCCGGCCCTCATGGCACAGGTCTGCGCGGGGAGGCCGAACGGGCCCTGTCACGGGCCGCGACCGAGCCGGCATCAGTTCTGTCGCTGGTGTGCCCCCTGCGTGAGGAACCGTGGGCGCCCCTCGAAGGGGACGCCGAGACGGCCGTGATCGCCCACCTGGCCGTGGGGCGGGCGTCGGTCGAAGGCCAGGACCTGGTGGCCGCCGAACGGTGGCTACGGGAGGCGCGTGAGCTGGCCAGTACCGCCGATCTGGCCGCTCGGGCGGGCGACGTCACCATCGACTTGGCCCTCGTCCTGGCCCGCTCGGGCCGCCTCGAGGAGGCATTGGCCGAGCTCGAGCGGGTCGAGACGGCGTCCTCGGGCACGCGCCTGGCCCGGGCCGAGTGCCAGCGGGCGCTGGTCCTGCAGCGCCTGGGCCGGGCGGACGATGCCCTCGATGCTTACCGGCGGGGCCTGGCCGCCATGCGGCGCGACGGCAACCGCCCGGGGGAGGCCCGGGTGCTCAACAACCGAGGGCTGCTGCACGCCTACGCCCGGCGGTTCGAGGCGGCCACCACCGACCTCACGCAGGCGGCCCGCTTGTGGCGCGAGCTGGGCGAGCCTGTCCAGGCGGCCGAGGTGGACCACAACCTCGGCTTCGTGGCCGCCCGCCAGGGCGACATCCCGGCCGCACTGAGGGCCTTCGAGGGCGCGTCCCGATCGCTGGCCCGCCAGGGGGTCTCCCACCCCGGGGCGCTGCGCGACTACTGCGAGACCTTGTTGCGGGCCCATCTGATCGTCGAGGCCCGCCAGGTGGGCCGCCAGGCCATGGCCCAGCTCGAGGTGGCGGGCATGGAGACCGACCTGGCCGAGGTCCGCCTGTTGCTGGCCGAGGTGGAGATCGCGGCGGGCGACCTCGACCAGGCGGAAGCGCTGGCCGAGATGGCTCGGGCCGCCTTCGCCCACCAGAACCGTCCAGCCTGGGAGGTCCTGGCCCGGTACGCCTGGTTGCGGGTGCGATGGGCCAAGAGCGACTGCACCGAGGCCACCATGGTGGCCGCCCAGTCCATCGCCGCCGACCTGAGGCGGGCGCGGTGGACGGCAGCGGCCTCGCACGCTCGGGTCCTGGCCGCCCGTACCGCGCTGGAGCGGGGCGATCTCCCGGTAGCGGAGTGCCAGTTGCGGGAGGAGGCCCGCCACCGGCGCCGGGCTCCCGCCGAGGTGCGGGCGCAGGCGTGGCACGCCGAAGCTCTGCTGCGCTGGGGCAAGGGTGACGGGCCGGGCGCCGAGAGCGCCCTGCGGGCCGGGCTGCGGGCTGTCGACGCCTACCGGGCCACCCTCGGGGCCACCGAGCTGCGGGTGAACGCCGGGGCCATGGCGTCGGACCTGGCGGGGCTGGGCGTGAGGATCGCTCTGGCCGGGCATGAGGCCACCCGAGTCCTGGCCTGGGCCGAACGGGGGCGGGCGGCCACCGTGCAACTGACCCCCGTGCGGCCACCGGCGGACGTGGAACTGGCGTCCCGACTGGCCGAGCTGCGGGCCATCAACGCCAACGTCGAGAAGTCGCTGTTCGACGGGGAGGGACCGGGCGACCTGCTGCACGAGAAGGCGGCTCTCGAAACGGCCGTGCGCCGCTCGACGTGGCAAACGGGTGGCTTCCAGGCCCCCGGTCCGCGCCTGGTGCCGGCCGGCCGGCTGGCGGCCGCTCTGGGCCCGGCCGTCCTGGTGGAGTACGTCGAGGGCGACGGCCTCCTGCACGCCGTCACAGTCCGCGACGGTGCCTGCCGCCTGTGGTCCGTGGGGCCGGTGACCTTGATCGGCCGGGAGGTGGATTCCCTGCGGTTCAGCCTCGACCGGCTGGTGTCGGCTCGGGGCGCCAGGGGCTCGGGGGCAGTCATGGAGCAGGCGTTCTCCCGGAGCGCGGCCCAGCTCGACGACATCCTGCTCGGGCCGGTGCGGGCCGTCATCGGCGACCGCGCCCTGGTGGTGGTGCCGACCGGCCCCCTCCACCTGCTGCCCTGGCGGGCGCTGCCGTCCTGCCGGGACCGGCCGGTGTCCGTGGCCCCGTCGGCTGCCGTCTGGCTGCGGGCGGCCACCTCCCCGTACCGCACCGGGGGCACGACGGTCGTCGTGGCCGGTCCCAACGTGGCCCATGCCGGCGAGGAGATCGAGGAGCTCAACCGGGTCTACCCAGGCGCCACTGTTCTGTCGGGCCCCCGGGCCACCGCTCGGGCCGTGGCCTCGGCCCTCGACGGCGCCGAGCTGGCCCACGTGATCGCCCACGGGTCCTTCCGCGACGACAACCCGCTCTTCTCGTCGCTCCGCCTGGCCGACGGCCCGCTGACGGTGTACGAGCTGGAGCGGTTGGAGGCCGCGCCCCGCCGGGTCGTCCTCTCGTCGTGCAACGCGGGCATGGCCGCCGTACGGCCCGGCAACGAGCTCCTGGGCCTGTCGTCGGCCCTGTTCGCCCTGGGCACGTCCACCGTGGTGGCCAGCGTCCTGCTGGTCGGCGACGACGAGACCCGCCGTCTCATGGTCGACTTCCACCGGCTGCTGGCCTCGGGCATGGCCCCTGCCGAGGCGCTGGCCCAGGCCCAGTCGCTCACCGATCCCTCCGACATCAGGGCCAGGGCGTCGGCGTCGTCGTTCGTCTGCTACGGCGCCTGAACCATCGTGGGCCGGCGGGCGGTGCCGGCTGGTTCAGTAGGCCTTGGCCACGGTGGCCACCAAGCCGTCCTCGGCCGACGAACCGGGCAGGCTCCCGTCGGGCCGTTGCAGGCAGCGGACCGACACGGCGGCCGCATTGAGCTCGCCTTCGGCGGCCCGGGCGGTGTCCCACGGCAGGCGGGCGAACCCGCTCTGGGAGGCCTCCACGGCTTCGGCCACGGTGGCCACGTCGGCCGTGGCGGCCTGGCGCCGGGCCAGGGCCTGGTCGTGGAGGGCGGCCTGCACCTCGCCGAGGGTGGACGAGACCAGCGCGGCCAGCCCGTCGAGGCCGACCTGCTGCTTGGACTGGCTGTCGCGACGGACCACGGTCACGTGGCCGGTGGCCAGGTCTCGGGGGCCGACCTCGACGCGCACGGGGACGCCCTTCAGCTCCCAGTCGACGGCCCGCCGCCCGAACGAGGTGCCCAGCCGGTCGTCGAGCTCGACCCGCAGGCCGGCGGCCGACAGTTCGGCGGCCAGGGCGGCCGCCTTCTCGCCCGCCCCGTCCTCGCCCCGCACCAGCAGGACGACGACCTGGACGGGGGCCAGCCGGGGGGGTAGGCGCAGGCCGGCGTCGTCGCCGTGGGCCATGATCAGCGCCCCCACCAGCCGGGTGGAGACCCCCCACGAGGTCTGCCAGGCGAACTCGCTGTGGCCGCTCTCGTCCTGGAAGTCGATGCCGAAGGCCCGGGAGAAGTTCTGCCCCAGCTCGTGGCTCGTGCCCATCTGCAGGGCCTTGCCGTCGCCCATCATGCCCTCGATGGTGTACGTGGCGTCGGCCCCCGCGAACCGCTCCTGCTCGGTCTTGCGGCCCACGACCACGGGGATGCCGAGCACGTTGACCGCGAAGTCCTCGTAGACCTCCCCCAGGATGCGCACCGCGTAGCGGCGGGCGTCGTCCTGGGTGGCGTGGGCCGTGTGGCCCTCCTGCCACAGGAACTCGGTGGTGCGCAGGAAGACCCGGGGCCGCAGCTCCCAGCGCACCACGTTGGCCCACTGGTTGATCAGCAGGGGCAGGTCGCGGTGGCTCTGGACCCACTTGGCGAAGAACACGTTGATGATCGTCTCGCTGGTGGGCCGGACCACGACGGGCTCCTCCAGCTCCCGGCCCCCCCCGTGGGTGACCACGGCCAGCTCGGGGCTGAACCCCTCGACGTGCTGGGCCTCCTTGCGCAGGTAGGACTCGGGGATGAACAGCGGGAAGTAGGCGTTGCGGGCGCCTGCGGCCTTGATGCGGTCGTCGAGCTCGCGCTGCATGCGCTCCCAGATGGCGTAGCCGTAGGGCCGGATGACCATCGTGCCGCGCACCGGCCCGTTGTCGGCCAGCTCGGCCTTGGCCACGACATCCTGGTACCACTGGGGGAAGCTCTCGGACTGGGGGGTCAAAACGCTCTGGGGCATGGGCCCCCGAGGCTACCGTCGCTGGCAGTGAGCGCCCCTCGAGTCCGTTACGCCCCGGCCCCGTCCGGGTACCTCCATGTCGGGACGGCCCGACTGGCCTTGTACAACTGGATGTACGCCCGCCACACGGGGGGGACGCTGCTGCTGCGCATCGAGGACACCGACGCGTCACGTTCGACCGAGGAGTCGGTGCGGGCCATCGAGGCCGGCCTGCACTGGCTGGGGATCGACTGGGACGAGGGGCCTGTGCACCAGTCCCACCGCCTCGACCGCTACCGGGAGGTGGCCGCCACCCTGGTGGCCGAGGGCCGGGCCTACTACTGCGGGTGCACGGCCGACGACGTACGCGCCCGCTCGGGGGCGACCTCGGGCCCGGCCGGCTACGACGGCTTCTGCCGCGAGTTGGGCCTGGGGGCCGGGCCGGGCCGGGCGCTGCGCTTGCGCACGCCCGACGAGGGCGAGACGGTGGTCGACGACGTCGTGCGGGGCCAGGTCCGCTTCGCCCACTCCACGATCGAGGACTTCGTGATCGTGCGCTCCGACGGTTCGCCCTCGTTCTACCTGCCAAACGCCGTGGACGACCTCGACATGGGCATCACCCACGTCATTCGGGGGGAGGACCTGCTGTCGTCGACCCCCCGCGTGCTCATGCTGCGCCGGGCGTTGACCACCGCGCCCGAGCCCGTCTACGCCCACCTGCCGCTGATCGTCGACGCCCAGCGGCGCAAGCTGTCCAAGCGCCAGCACGCGGTGGCCGTCGAGGAGTACCGCGAGCGGGGGTACCTGCCCGAGGCCATGCGCAACTACCTGGCCCTGCTGGGGTGGGCTCCCCGCCAGGGGGGCGAGATCGCTCCCATCGAGGACATGGTGGCCCAGTTCCGCCTGGAGGACGTGACCCCTTCGCCCGCCTTCTTCGACACCCAGAAGCTCGACCACATGAACGCCGCTTACATACGGGCCTTGCCGGTCGAGGTCTTCGTGTCCGAGTCGCTCCCGTGGCTGGAGACCGACACGCCGTGGCCGCCCGAGCGCTTCGACCTGTCCAAGTTCGTGGCCATGGCGCCCCTCGTGCAGGAACGGGTGCGTACCCTCGGTGAGGTGGCGGCCACCGTCGACTTCCTGTTCCTCGAAGAGCCCGCCGTGGACCAGGCCGCCTGGGACAAGGTGATGGGCGCGCCGGTGGCGGCCGCCGTGCTCGACGGGGTGCTCGAGGCCTACGCCGGGGCGGAGTGGACGGCCGCCGCCCTGCACGCAGCCACGGCCGAGGTGGGGGAGCGCCACGGCCTCAAGCTGGGCAAGGCCCAGGCCCCCGTCCGGGTGGCGGTGACCGGCCGTCCGGTCGGCCCGCCCCTGTTCGAGTCCCTGGAGGTCCTGGGCCGCGACGAGGTGCTGGCCCGGGTGAGGCGGGCGAGGGAGCTTCTCGAGGGCTCGTGATCCGGCTCCTCAAGCTCGCGATCGTGGCGGGGCTGGTGGTGGCCGGCTACCTCGTGTTCACGTTCGCCCAGGTCTGGTGGGCGTCGCGCCAGGACCGGGCCCGGCCCGCCCAGGCCATCGTCGTGCTGGGCGCGGCCCAGTTCAACGGGGTGCCCTCGTCCATCCTCCAGGCCCGCCTTGACCACGCCTTCGACCTATACCAGCGCGACCTGGCCCCGGTGATCGTGGTGACCGGGGGAAAGCAGCCGGGGGACGAGTTCACCGAGGCGGCCGCCTCGGCCGACTACCTGATGGGCCGGGGCGTGCCCGACGAGGACATCCTGCGGGAGGTCAGCGGCACCAACTCGTGGGAGTCGCTGGCCGCCGCCTCTGTGTTCCTGCAAGAGCGCGACATCCACTCCGTGCTGCTGGTCTCGGACGGCTTCCACTCCTACCGGGTCACGGCCATCGCCGGCGAGCTGGGACTCGAGGCCCACGCCTCGCCCACCCGCACCAGCCCTATCACCGGGGCCAGCGCCACCCGCCACATGTTCCGCGAGACGGCGGCGGTGGCCGTGGGCCGCATCATCGGCTACCGCCGCGAGGCCGGCATCCAACGCCGCATCGCCGCCCCACCGGTGGTGTTACTGGGGCGCTGAGCCCGGCGCCGGGCCCGGCGGGCGGCCGGGGTCAGCTGCGGTGCTCGGCATGGCGGTCGGCGGGGGCCTGGCCCGAGTCGGTGCGGCCGTGGTCCCAGTCGGGCTGCTTGTGGCGGAAGTCCTCGTCGATGGCGGCGTGGCCGTCGCCCAGGTCGACCAGTTCGGCCACCAGGGCGCGGTCGGTGGGGGGCGCTTCGTGGGTGGCGTGGGCCTCGACATGGTCTGGGAACCGGTCGAGCAGGCTGGTCACTACGGCCTGGTGCTGGAGGGCGAGGTAACACCGGGCGCGGTCGCCGACGGTGGCCGCCCTGGTCTTCAGGACGTCGACGTCGCCCGGCTCGGGCTCGCCCCGGCACAGGCGTTCGAGGATGGTGGCCAGGGTGAGGCCGTCCTGCTTGCAGGGCACGCACTGCCCGCACGACTCCACGGCCAGGAACCGCGACGCCCCAGCGGTGACCGCCACAACGTCGTCACCGTCGTCGAGGGCCCGGAAGCTGGCCGAGCCCAGGCCGCTCCCGTTGGCGGCCATGGCCTCGTAGGTCAGGGGGGTGGCCAGCAGGTCGGCGGGCACGTACCCGTTGGCCACCCCGGGCAGCACGGCGACCAGGCGACGCCCGTCGAGCGGTCCGCCGGCGATGGCGGCGATGGCCTCGGCCAGGGGCGTGCCCATGGGGACCTCGCCCACGCCCGGGCGGCGCACCGAACCGGTGACGGTGCATACGATCGTCCCCGGCGACTCGTCGGTGCCGTACCGGCGGAACCAAGCAGCGCCCTCGCTTACCGTCCGGGGCACGTTGGCCAGGGTCTCGACGTTGTCGACCAGGGTAGGCGGGGCCACGTCGCCGTCGCTGGGCCCGGCCATGTCGACCGGGGCGGCCAGCCCGCTCTCGTCGTCGGCGTCGAGCTCGACCACCTCGGTGACCCCCCGGCGGAACGGCGGGGCGATGCGGGGGAAAGGCGGGCGCCCGGCGATCGACTCCAGCAGGGCCGTCTCCTCGCCGTAGAGGTACTCGCTCGGGCCCTCGTGCAGGCTCAGCTCGAAGTCCTCCGCCAGCCAACCCGCCCGCCGAACCTCGGCCATCGCCCTTCGCAGCCGGGCCACCTCCGGGCTGAACGTGGCCTTGGTGGCCACCACCACGATGGCCGCGCCGACGGCGTGGGCCGCCACCAGGGCGCCCTCGAGCACGGAGTACGGGTCGAGGCGCATGATCGTGCGGTCCTTGAACGTCCCCGGTTCACCCTCGGCCGCGTTGACCACCACCGACGTGGGCAGCAGGTCCGAACGGTGGTCGCGCACGGTCCGCCACTTGGTGCCCGTCGGGAACCCGGCCCCGCCCCGGCCCCGCAGCCCCGACGCCTCGATCTCGGCGATCACCACCTCGGGGGCCACGGCCCGGGCCGCCTCCAGGCCTCGCCCGCCGCCCGCGGCCACGTAGTCGTCCAGGGTCTCGTATGCTCGTTCGGGCAGCACCCGGTTCACTGTCGGCATGCTGTGGGTTTTCCCCCGGCAGGGCATGCGTTAGGCACTGCTAGGCTGGTCGAGCCCGATCGGGGGTGGTGTAATCGGCAACACGACAGGTTCTGGCCCTGTTATTGGGGGTTCGAGTCCTCCCCCCCGAGCCAGCCGTCGCGCGCGGCGGCGACACTGGTCCCATCGTCTAGTGGCCTAGGACACAACCCTCTCAAGGTTGAGACACGGGTTCGAACCCCGTTGGGACTGCCAGCCAGCCAGCCAGAGCTAGCCAGCCAGGTGAAGGCGCCGGGTGCTTCGCGGTCCGCCCGCCGCTCCTAGGGCTGGATGGTAGGAGCGGGGCCTTCGTACGCCGGTAAGGCGCGACGAAGGGTAGTTTGAGGGTCGTCCCGGTAGGCCGGGGAAGGGGGCGCACCCGATGCCGGAGGTTGAGCTCCGGGTCCGACTGATGGGGCGGTTCGAGGTCTTCGGCGTGCCCGGCGGGCCGTTGGCTTTGCCCGGAGGGAAGGCGACCTCGCTGGCCCGGCTGCTGGTGGTCCGGCGCGGGGCATACGTGCCGACCGATGCGATCGTGGACGCGCTGTGGGGGGACCGGGCCCCGCCGGGTACGGCGCAGAACGTCGCGTCCCTGGTCAGCCGGCTGCGGCGGGTGGTGGGGGCGGAACGGATCAGCGGTGGGCGGGGTGGTTACCGGTGGGAGCTGGCCGGTTGCTGGGTGGACGAAGACGAGGCCCAGCAGCTGGTGGCCGAGGCCGAGAACCAGCTCCGCGACGGGCGGGTGGCGCTGGCCGCAGCGGCGGCCGTGCAGGCCCGCCACCTGCTCGAGCGGGGGACGTTCCTGGTCGACGAGCCCTATGCGCCATGGGCCGAGCCCGCCCGCCGCCAGGCCGAGAGGCTCGTGCGCCGGGCCCGCCACGCGGCGTGGGCGGCCGCGCTGGGGCTGGGCGAGCCGATCGCCGCCCTCGACGCCGCCACCGCGGCCATCGAAGCCGATCCCGTGGACGAGGAAGCCCACCGGGCCTGTATGCAGGCGTTCTACCTGGCCGGCGACGCCGCGGCCGCCCTCACCGCCTACCGGGAGTTGCGGGAGACGCTGGCGACCGAACTGGGCGCGGGCCCGGGTGCCGAGACCGAGAGGCTCTACCTCGCCATCGTCCGTTCGGAACCGGTCCCGGCCGCCGATCCG
Organism: Actinomycetota bacterium; assembly: GCA_040754375.1. Taxonomy (NCBI): domain Bacteria; kingdom Bacillati; phylum Actinomycetota; species Actinomycetota bacterium. The sequence goes on along the minus strand of JBFMCT010000011.1, from coordinate 39,680 downwards.
ACGGCCCTCGACCGAAACCATGCGGGCTCGGGCGCCTCATCGTCTTTGGTCGGTCGGGAGGCCGAGCTGGCCGCTCTCCTCGAGCGCTGGTCGGCGGCCGTGCGGGGCCGGGCCGGCGTCCAGCTCGTCTCGGGTTCGGTCGGGTCGGGCAAGACCCGGCTCGCCTCCGAACTGGCGTCGGAGGCCCGGGCCACGGGCGCGCTCGTGATGTGGGCGACGTGTTACGAGGCCGAACGTTCGCTGTTCCTCCAGCCACTACTCGAAGCTCTGGCCGGCTGCCTCTCGTCGCTCGAGCCCCAGAAGGTCCAGCGCCTGGCCGGGCGGTGGGCCGGCACCCTGGCCGAGCTGATGCCCCAGCTCCGGCCCCTGCTCGGTGAGTCGCCCTACGAGCGCTCGACCCCCGAGATCGAGCGCCGGCATTCCCTGAGCGCGGTGACGAGCGTGCTCGAGGGGCTGTCCCGGGAGCAGCCCGTGCTCATCGTGTTGGACGATCTGCACCACGCCGGGCGCTCGACCGTCGAAGCGGCCTTCCTCCTCGCCGGGCGCCTCGAAACCAGGGCGATCCTGATCGTGGGCACCGTCGCCTCCGACGAGATGGACGGCATCCTGCCCCTTGCGGGCCACGCCGCCGAGGTCCTGGCGCTCGAGGAGTTGTCCCCCGCAGCCGTCGAACAGCTCCGCCAGCGCCTGGGCGCCACCTCGGTCGACTCGCTCGAACTGCACGAGCGCACCGGTGGTCACGCCCAGTTCGTCGTCGAGGCCCTGCGCCTGGCCGCGGCCGATCAGGGGGGACGCCAGCCGCCGTCGCTGCGGACGGCGGTGCTCGATCGGGTGGCCCGGGCCGGCAAGGACGTCGAGGAGCTCCTGCGGGGAGCGGCGATCGTCGGCGGTGGTTTCGAGCTGGACTTCGTGGCCGAGCTCATGGGCCTGGCCACCGAGGAAGCGGCCCAGCGGGCGGGGCACGCCCTACAGGCCGGGCTGCTGACCACCGACGGCAGCCGCTTCCTCTTCGCCGGCAGCATCATCCGCGACGTTCTCTACGACAGCACGCCGGCACCCATCCGGGCCAGCCGCCACCGCAGGGCCGCGGCCAAGCTGGCGGGCAAACCGGAGATGGCCGCCGTCCACCATGGCGCGGCCGGCGACTGGGCCCAGGCCCACGCCGCGTGGTCGGGGGCCGCGGAGCGGGCGGTCCGGTCGTTCGCTCTCCGAGACGCCGAGCGCCTCCTCACCGAGGCCATCGCCGCGGCCGGGCAGGCGGGCGACGACGGGGCCCGAGCCCGGGCGCTCATCCGTCGCGGGCAGATGCGCGAAGAGCTGGCCGACTACGCAGGAGCCAACGAGGACCACATGGCGGCGCTGGCGATCGCCCGCGGCATCGGGGACGAGGGCATCGAGGCCCAGGCCCTCGAGCGCCTGGGCTGGACGGCGTACTACGGCCGGGACCCGGCGGTCGCCTCCGAACTGGCGGCCCGGGCCGCCGAGCTGGCCGAGTCGGCAGCCGCCGCTCCCGCCGCGCTGCCCAGCGCGCTGGTCCTGGTGGGGCGCATCCGGCACTGGGCAGGCGACATCGACGGCGCCGCCTCAGCCTACGAAGAGGCCCTGTCGCGAGAGCCCGACGCGCCTACCACGGCGTCGGCGTTGAGCTGCCTGGGCGCCTTGCTGGAGCACGGTGACCGCTTCGCCGAGGCCCGTCGCACCCTCGACCAGGCGGCGGCCGAGTCGACGCGCAGCGGCTCCTTCCGACCGCTGCTGCGTGCCCTGTTCTTTGCCGCCCTGGCCCGGGCCAACCTCGGCGACTTCGGCGGTGCCCTGCGGGCGCTCGACCGCAAGCGGCGCCTGCTGGAGGAGTACGACGTCCACTTCTACCGCGCCCGCACCGACACATTGTTGTCGTGGGTGTGGCGGGAGGTCGGCCAGCAGGGCCGGGCCCGTGACCTGGCCGAGCGGGCGGTCGACGAGGCCCGCGACGTTGGCGCCGGGAGCCTTCAGATCGAGCAGGAGCTGCACGGGATCCTGGCCCGGGCGGAATGCGCGCTGCTGGCGGGCGACGACGGCACAGCCGGGCAACTGGTAGAGGAGGCGGGGCCGCTGTTGTCCAACTGGCTCCCGTTCCACTGGCGGGCCGAGCTCCGCTACCGGGAGCTGCGTTGCCGCTTGGCCGCCGACGAAGCCGACGGCCTCCTCGACACGGCCCGCCAGCGCCGCTCCCGCAAGTACGAGGCGCTGGCCTTGCACCACCTCGGCCGGTGCGAGGAGGCCGCGGCCGTGGCCGCTTCCACCGGCTCGGACCTGCTGCTGGCCGAGGTGGCACCTCCCGGCCAGGCCCGGGAGGCGTTCGACCGCCTCGCCGCCCTGCTCCCCGCCGAGTTGCGGGACGGCTTCGTGGCCCGGGGCCGGTTAGCGAGGGTTCGCCAGTAGCCGCAGGGTGCAAACGGCCAGTAGCCGCCCGTCGGCACGGTCTCGTAGCACCACGTCGACGACCTCGTGGCCGCGGTCACCGGTCACCGCTTCCCGCCGCTGGACGCTCACCCTCACAGCACTGTCGGCATCAGCGTTCCCGAGATAGCAGAGTTGCTGGTCCACCACCACTCGTTCGAGGAACGAGCGGCTATTGCGGCCCAGGCCCCGCCAGAGCTGGAGCAGGCCCCAGTCGACGATCGAGAAGTAGGCCGCGAAGTACAGCAGGCCCACGCCATTGAGGTCCCGGCTGGGGTCGACGCGGTACTCGAGCTCCACGGGCGGGCCAGCGGGCTCCAGCCGGTCGAGATCGTCGCCGTCGAGGAACGTCAGCCGGGTGCGAGCGCGGTGGCAGGCGTGGCGGGGCGAGTAGGCCTCGGGCAGCGGGGGCAGGTGGTGGTGGCGGAAGTCCGGCGGCGAGGCCGGGACCAGACGGCGGTTGGACCCGTCGTCGGGCCGGGAGATCCACCGGTTGAGGTTCTCGACATAGAGGCAGTCCTTGTCGGTGCCCGAGTAGAACTCGTCGGGCCCGAAGCCACCTACGCCGGCCAGGAGGCTGATGCGGTGCAGGGTCAGCACGGACTCGCTGCCGAAGTCGAAGAGCTGCGAGGTCACGTGCAGGCGGTCGCCGAACGTCGGCGTCCGCAGGTGGAACGACGGGCTGCTACGCACCCGGTAGTAATAGAACGACAGGTAGGCGGGCTCGCCGGTGCGGCTGGCGGCCCGCAGTACGTCGGTGCCGCACACCTGGGCGACGGCGTCCCAGGTCCAGTCGCCGATCTGGCCGACCAGCAACGAGTTGTGCCCGCACATGGCGGGACGCACGACTTCGGTACGCCGCACCGAGGTGTGGTCGAAGGGCTGGAACCCCTCGATCCACGGGGCGACCGGCACGGTCGTCAGCGCCATGGCCTACCTCACCGCCCCCGATCCGAACGGGCAGCCGTCGAACGGCTTGAGGGTGGTCCAGGCCGCCTGGGCCGGGCCGTCTCCCGGGTTCACCCAACGATGCGGGCCGTCGGTCCGCAGGTGCAGGGCGTCCCCTGGCTCGAGCAGGTACTCCCGGCCGTCGACCTCGAAGCGGAGAGTGCCCTCGAGCACCAGTACGAGCTCCTCCCGCTGGTCGACGGCGCGTGACGGGCCGCTGCCGGCACCGGGCTGGACGGTGACCACCGTCGAGGCCAGGAAGAACTTCGGGTACGAGCCGGAGATGGCGCGGACCTCGACGCCCGGGCGGGAGTTGAACACGGTCGGCCGCTCGTCGGCCGGGATGAACGCCACCGGCCCGGCCTCGGCCTTCTCGTCGTCGAGGAAGTAGGCCACCGGGCGGTCGAACGCGTCGGCCAGCTTCAGCAGCGTGGTGATCGTGGGGACCATGCCGTTGCGCTCGATCTTGTGGATGGCGGCGGCCGACACGCCCGCCCGTTCGGCCAACTGCTGGAGCGAGAGGCTGTGGTGGAGGCGCAACTCCCGCAGGCGCAACCCGATGCCGCTCACGATGCCGTCCACACCCGCCCGCCCGTCGGTACGGGGCGCCGGATCGCCGAGATCAGTCATAGGCCTCCTTGACGCCATTACCAACGACGTCCAGTATAGTAAACGTCAGAGCCGGATCGTCCATGCGGTAGGAGACGGGGGGCAGGTGGCCAGGATCGTCGTGATCGGTGGTGGGGCAGCGGGGATCGGTGCCGCGGGCGCCGCCAAGCAGACGGACCGTAGCGCCGAAGTCGTGGTGTACACCGAGTACGAGGACGCCGCGTACAGCCCGTGCGGCATCCCCTATGTCCACGGCAAGGAGATCCCCGACTTCGACCGGCTGTTCCTGGCCACCAAGCAGTCCTACCAGGAGGCGGGCATCGACATCCACTATGAGACGCGTGTCTCGTCGTTCGACGTCGACGCCCGGACCGTCACCATCGAGGGTGAGGGCACCCAGCAATGGGACCGGCTGATCCTCGGTACCGGCTTCGACTACGCCGACCCGGGTGTCCCCGGCACCGAGCTGGGGGGCCTCTACTACGTAAAGAACATCCGCAGCGCCATGGAGTGGGACAAGGTGCTCGACACCGTCAAGGTGGCGGTGGTGGTGGAGGCGTCGCCCCTCGGCTTGGAGATGGTCACGGCCCTGGCCCACCGCGGCATCGAGACCCACGTGATCGACCCTCACCCCTGGGCCCTGGCCGAGGCCGCCGACCCCGACATCGCCGCTCCGGTGGAGGAGTCCTGGGCGGAGATGGGCGTGAAGATGCACTGGAACACGGCCCTGCGCGAGTTCGTGGGCGACGGACAAGGGCACGTGCGGGCGGTGCGCACCGACGCCGGGGAACTGCCGGCCGACGTGGTCGTCGTGTGCACCAAGAAGCAGCCCAATGCCCGCATGGCGGCGGGAGCGGGCATCAAGGTCGGTTCCACCGGCGGGATCATCGTGGACGAGCGCATGACCACCTCGGCGCCCGACGTGTACGCGGCCGGCGATTGTGTCGAGCTGCCCCACGGCGTGAGCGACGTCCCCATCCAGGGCCTGTCCGGCAGCCACGCCTACGCCCAGGGCAAGGTGGCGGGCACCAACGCGGCCGGGGGCAAGCGGGCGTACCAGCCCGTGTACGTCCCCTGGGGGATGGTGGCCGGCAAGTGGATGATCGGTGGCGTGTCGTTCGGCGAGACGCTGGCTACGGCCCTGGGGATCCCGTTCGTCATGGGCGTGGCCCAGGGCATCTCCCGGGCCCGCTACTACCCGGACATGAAGAAGATCAAAGTCAAGCTGCTGGCCGAGCCGGGGACGCTCCGCCTCATCGGCGCCCAGCTCGTCGGGGGCGAGGGCATCAAGGAGCGGGCCGACTTCCTGGCCATGGCCGTCCGTACGGGGATCACCCTCGACGACCTCGCCACCATGGAGAACGTCTACTCCCCACCCATCGGGGCTCTCAACGAGCCCATCGCGCTGGCCGCCCAGAACGGCCTGGCCTCGCTGGGCAGGTAGCGGTGGCCTTCGCCCACTGGCTCCGCCAGAACTCCGAGCACTACCTGCTCGTCGACGCCCAACGGCGGATGGCCGACAAGTACGGGCGGGCCGGCCCGCCCCGGCCCAAGGGCGTGCGGGAGAAGTTCTGGCTACAGGTCTTCGCGCCCGTCTACCGCCGGCTGCCCTGGGGACTGCGGCACTTCACGATCCGGGCGATGCCGGGCAGCCATCGTCAGAACTGGGCGCATCCCCCGCTACGAGGAACCCCGGCCGTCAGCGCCGACGGCCGAGTCACCACCCCACCGCAGACCCTTACCGAGACACGAGGAGAGTAGATGCCGAAGACAGTCAACCAGGAACGCCCCGCCGACGGCGAGGTCCTTTTCGACACGGACGAGAAGCTGTTCGAAGACATCAAGGCCAACCCCGGCGAGCGGGCCTTCGTCTTCATACACACCGTCCCCTACGAGGGTTCGGTCGCGCTGGTGAACCTGCTGACCTCGACCCGGCTGGTGCGCAAGGGGTTCGAGGTCAACATCATCCTCTACGGGCCGGGCGTCCTGCTGGCGTCAGGCACCCGGGGCTTCCCGGCTGTCGGCCAGGAGGCCTTCCCCGGGCACATGGCCATCAACAACCAGATCAAGACCCTCCTCAAGGAGGGAGCGAACGTCTACGCCTGCCGCTTCGCCATGGGCGCGCTCTACGGCTTCCGGGAGGACGACCTCATCGATGGCGTGAAGGCCTTCCACCCGCTGGACGTGCTCGACTCGGCGCTGACCGCCTGGCGGGCCGGGGCGTTCCAGATCAACACCTGGACCGTCTGACCACTCGTCGCCGATCACCGGGAGCGCCCCCCGGCCGCCACGGTCGGGGGGCGTCTCTCCCTTTCGTTTGAAGGAGGTGCGACGTTGGACACCGTCGCCGACATGGGCGGGCTGCAGGGTTTCGGCCGCGTCAGCCTCGACCCGCCCGACGACCCGCCTTTCCATGAGGAGTGGGAGAAGCGGGCGTTCGCCATGGCGCTGCTGTCGATGCGGATCTCGGGCACCAACCTCGACACGTTCCGCCACGGCCTGAACCGCCAGCACCCCATCGACTACCTGGCCTACGGCTACTACGGCCGCTGGCTCAAGATGACCGAGAACCTGCTGGTGGGATCGTCGATCATCGCCCCCGGGGCGGTCGACGCCCGGGCCCGCAAGCTGCGGGGCGAGGACGTGGAGGAGCCGCCCGTCCCCGAGCCCGACAAGCCCGACTACCAGCCCACGGCGGCCGGGTCGATCCGCCAGATCGACGACCCGCCCAAGTTCGCGGTGGGGGACCGGGTGCGGGCGCGCGACATCCACCCGACGGGCCACACCCGGCTGGCCCGCTACGTGCGCGGGCGGGCGGGTGTCGTGCGCCTCGTCCTGCCCGCCCAGGTGCTGCCCGACACCAACGCCCACTTCCTGGGGGAGAACCCCCAGCACGTCTACAACGTCGAGTTCGGCTCGACTGAGCTGTGGGGCGAGGACGCCGAGAAGTTCACCCTGAGGTTCGACCTGTACGAGTCCTATCTGGAGGCCGCGCCGTGACCACGTCGGACACCACCGCCGAACGCCTGCCCATCGAGCTGCGGACGGAGGCTCTCGAATCGATCCTGGTGGAGCGGGGGATCGTCGACCCCTCCCTCATGGACAAGTTCATCAAGATGTACGAGCAGGACGTCGGCCCCATGAACGGCGCCAAGGTCGTGGCCCACGCCTGGGCCGACCCTGACTACAAGGCCCGCCTGCTGGAGGACGGCACGGGTTCGATCGCCGAACTGGGCTTCAAGGGCCCCCAGGGCGAGCACATCGTCGTACTGGAGAACACGCCGTCGGTGCACAACGTCGTCGTCTGCACGCTGTGCTCCTGTTACCCGTGGCCGGTGCTGGGCCTGCCCCCGGGCTGGTACAAGGACCCCGCCTACCGGTCGCGGATGGTGCGCGACCCCCGGGCCCTGCTGGCCGAGATGGGGCTGGAGTTGGGCGACGACATCGAGCTGCGGGTATGGGACAGCAGTTCGGAGGTGCGCTACATGGTGCTGCCCGAACGGCCGGCGGGCACCGAGGGGATGAGCGAGGAAGACCTGGCCTCGCTGGTGACGCGCGACGCCATGGTCGGGGTGGCCAAGGTGGCGGCTCCATGACTGTCCCGTCGCCGGGCGCGGTGCTGGACATCGAGGGGCCGGGGGCGCCCCCCCGGAGCAACGGCGAGCTGGTCTTCGCGGCCCCGTGGGAGAGCCGGGCGTTCGGGCTGGCCATGGCCCTCCACGACGCCGGGACCATCGACTGGGAGGACTTCCGTCGTGAGCTCATCGCCGCCGTCGGCGGTTGGGAGCGCGAGGGCGACGAGTGCTGGAGCTACTACCGCTGCTGGCTCACCGCCCTGGAGCGGGTGTTGGCCGGCAGGGGCGTCGTGGGCGCCGGTGAGCTGGAGGCCCGGGCCGGTGAGCTGGCCGAGCGCCCGGCCGGTCACGATCATGCCGGCGGGCACGGTCACGATCATGCCAGTGGGCACGAGCACGGGCACGGCCACGAGCACGGCTGAGCGTCCGCCCTCGAGCTCGCGCTCGGTATACGCCGTATGGGAGGGCGGCTACCGCTGCCGGGTCACGGCCGGTGAGTTCGAGGTACGGGTGGACGAGCCGGAGCACGCCGGAGGGGAGGGCACCGGGCCGCAGCCGACCGACCTCTTCCTGGCCTCGCTGGGGTCGTGCTTCGCCCTCGCCGTGGCCCACGTCGGGCGCAAGCGCGGCATCGAGCTGGCCGACCTGGCCGTGCTGGTCGTGGGCGCCTACGACGGCCCCAAGTTCTCCCATCTCCGGGTCGAGGTCACCTCCAGCCACGAGCGGGAGGAGCTGGACCGCCTGGTTGAGCGGGCCAAGGCCGTGTGTTACGTGTCCAACACCCTTCGTACGCTGAACGAGGTCGAGGTCGTCGTCAACCCGCCCGCCTGAGGGCGATCTCGGCGGCCGCGCTGAAGAGCCGTTCGGCCACGTCGGGGTCTTCCCACTCGTGCTCGGCCGCGAACTCCAGCCAGCGCCGGGGCGGGATGACGTCCTCGTGGCTGTAGTCGAGCTCGGCCCAGGTGACGGCCATCTCCACCAGGTCCAGGGTCGCGGTCAGGTCGGTCGTCACCCGGACCAGCCGGTCGTGGTGGGCTGGGGCGGCGGTGGCGAACCAGCACGGGCAGACAGTGGTGGGGCGGAGAGTGAGAATCGTCCGGGCCACGCGGGACCTCCTCGGGGTTCGGCTGGTACCCCGCAGCCTGCGACGTCCTGTTGCACGGGCCTTGCAAAAGCGTGCAATGCGTACATGAGGCCGTCAGCCAAGGCCGCTCCGGAGGTGTGCCCCATGGCCCGCACGGTGCCCAGGTGGTGGGGGTCGCCGGTCAGGAGGAACTGGTGGACGGGCTCGGTGCTCTGGCCCCGGGCCGCCCAAACGAGGAAGGCCCGGGAGATGTCGTTGGTGGGGACGGCGGCCGCGATCCCCACGAGGCCCTCCTCGGCCGGCTGACCACCGTGGAGCCGGGCCACGAGGAGGACCCCGGCCAGGGCGTCGTCACCCGCGGGTGTGAGCCCGGGACCGGCCCCGCCCAGGCGGCGGGCCAGGCCCGGGACGTCGACTCCGCGGCCGGCGGTGCCGGCGTGGCCCGGGGGGCCGACCTGGGGGAGGCGGCCCCGCCAGACGGTGGCCGCCCGGAGGTCGAACAGGAGCGGCCCGGCCTGGAGCAGCCTCGGCGTGACCACAACCCGGTCGCCCACGCCGAGGCGCGCGACGGGCAGGTCGGTGCGGGCGTGCAGGGGACCGGAGGCCACGTCGCGTGTGGTGAGGGCGAACAGCCCGCCCGGCACCCGGACGTAGGCGGCCTTGGTGTAGGCCCCGATCACGGTGCCCGTGCCGGGCACCGAGAGCGCCTCTCGGGCGCCCAGGCCCAGTTCGAGCACTAGCGCCTCATCAGGACGAGGACAGGCGGCGGTCGAGGTCCAGCAACGCCTCGCGGAAGCAGGCGATGGGGGCCTCGGCCACACCCGCGCCGACCTGTCCGGAGCCGTCGTGGGCGTGGAGGATGCCGGTGTTGACCTTGGGTGTGATGCCCAGTTCGACCACCTTGCGGACGTCGACGGCCACCGGTGAGCCGCGGAAGTCGAGCAACGGCAGCTTGAACCGGGTGCTGCGGGCCACGCACACGTGGTCCATGGCCTCGGTCGAGGCGATGGCGTCGGCCATGGTGCCGCCGACGAAGGCGGCCACCGCGGGCGAGGCGGCGGCCGCCGAACCGCCCAGGCCGACCAGCTCCAGCACGGCGCTGTCGCCGATGTCGGGGGCGCCGTGCTCGGGACCGTAACCGGGGTAGTAGAGGGCCTGGCCGATGGGCGGCGAGGCGGTGACGAACCAACGCTGCGAGCCTGGCAGGCGGACCCCGTAGGTCGTGCCGTTGCGGGCCATGGTGGTGACCACGCTCGATCCCTGTACCTGTTCGGCCCACAGGGTGAGCGACTTGGCCCCGGCCATGGCCACGTTCAGGAAGAACAGGTGGTCGGTGGAGAGGAAGCGGCCCAGGTCGGCCCGTCGCCGGTCTTCGAGCCCCATCAGGTGGGGCAGCAGGGCCCGCACGAACAGGTTGGTCGTGGCCTGGGTGCGCATGTGCAGGTCGTCGCCCATCTGCAGTCCCTGGGCCGCCAGGGTGAACACGTCGAGCGGCCCCGAGTGGCGCAGGCACTCGGCCAGCAGCGGACCGGCCACCTCCCGTAGGAAGACCAGCCGGTCCACGGCCGCGGGAGTCTCCCGCCCGAACCAGGCCACTTCACCCGGGCCCTGGTTGAGGGCCGAGAAGGCGCGGGTACCGCCGGCCTCGTTCTCCACGACGAGCATCGGCGCGGTAGGGCCGATGGCGCTGGCCATGGGCACGACGGCCCCGTGGTGGTTGGCCGGCTCCAGCCGTACCCCGTGGCGCGCCATCAGCCCGTCCACCTCGGCGGGCGTCGCCGCCCACCCCTCGGCCATTACCGCGGCCCGGACCGACCGGCGCAGGGGGTCGCACATGTCGGTCCAGCCGATGGCCGGGCCGCAGTGGATGACCGTTCGGTCGTCGACACCGGGCAGGACGTCGAGTGCCCGCTCGAGGCCCACCAACTTGGGCGAACCCTGGTCCAACCGCCGGGCGACCTCCGCATTGGCCTCGTCGATGGCCGCCCCGTGACGGCCGTAGAGCCGGCTCAGGGCGGCCACCAGTTCGAGGTCCCCGCCCGCGGGGATGCGCCAGTCGACCTGCACCACCGGCCGGCCCTGCTGGCGGACGGCGTCGGCGAACAGCGGGAGGCCGACGTTCACAACCTCGATGTCGGTGGGCAGCTTCACTGGGCAACCTCCTGCCGGCCGTGCGCCTCGGCCACGGCCCGTTCCACGAGCAGCTCCTCGGCGTGGTCGAAGTCCCCCTGGCGCCTCATGGCCTCGGCCAGGACCTCGGCCGCCTCGGCCCGGCACGTGCCCACCATGGCCTCGACGGCCGACGGCGCGGCCCCGCCCGGGGCGGACCGGGTGGCGACGATCTGGCGGGGGTCGAGCACGTCGGTGAGGTCGGCGCCCGCCAGCCCCAGCGGCTGGCCCCGCAGGTCCGTGGCCGCCCGGTCGAGCATCTCGCCCGTGATGTCCACCCCCCGCAGCCCGGCCGCGCTGGCCACCCGCACGGCCTGGCCCACGACCAGGTAGGCCGTGCGGTAGTCGATGCCGGTGGTCGTGACGATGTGTTCGGCCAGGTCGGTGGCCTGGGTGAACCCGTCGCGCAGGGCATCGGCCATGCGGTCGGTGTTGACCGCCAAGGTGCGGACGACCCCGCCCATCAGGCGGGTGACGCGGGCGGCCAGATCGAGGGACCGGGGGACCTCGCCGTAGGCGAAGATCAAGTTGTCGCTGCGGGCCGAGGGGCTCTTGACCACGGCCAGGAAGCCGGACAGCCGCCCGATGAGGATGCCGTGGGCACCCCGCACGATCGACAGCGAGTACGGGTTGCGCTTCTGGGGCATGAGCACGCTGGCCCGGGTGAAGCCAGGGTCGAGGTCCACGTAGTCGAACTCGCTGCTCGACCAGATCTCCAGGTCCTCGGCCAACTTGCTCTGGTTGGAGAGCATGCTGGCCGTGGTGCCCATGATGTGGATGAGCCCGTCGACCTGCCACATGGCGTCGCGGGTGTGTTCGATCACGCCGTCGAACCCGAGCAGGTCGGCCAGCAGTTCCCGGTCGGCCAACAGCCGGCTGCCGTTGACACACCCGGCCCCGCCCGGGCTGGCGTTCACCCAGGACACGGCGTCGAGCAGGCGCCGGCTGTCGCGCAGGGTCGGGTAGGCGAACGAGAGGATGTAATGGCCGAACGTGGACGGCTGGGCCTGCTGGAGGTAGGTCTGGTCGGGCATCACCGAGCCCACGTGGGCGGCCGCCTGATCGGCCATGCTGTCGGCCAGCCGGGCGGCGTCGGCGAGCACCTCGACCAACTGGCGGCGCAGCAGTAGCCGCAGGGCGATCCGGGTGGCCTCCCGCCGGGGCCGGCCGGCGTGCAGCCAGCCAGCCGTGTCGCCCAGACGGGAGACGAAGTACCGTTCCCGGGAGTTGTACGCCTCCCCGAACGACGGGTCGTAGGGGAACTCCTCGGCCGGCATCTCGTGGACCTCGAGGAGCAGCCCGAGGAGCTGGCGGGCGGCGTCGTCGGGGATGACTTGCTGGCTGCGCAGGTCCAGGACGTGGGCCATGTCGGCCAGGTTGAGGCCACGATGGAGAAGGGGGGCGTCGGCGTTCTCGAGGGCGAAACCCGACTCGACCAGTTCGGGGGCGGGACCCGACGTGGCCGGGCCAAAGGTCCTCATGCACCGGCTCCCACGGCGGCCGTACGCGCCAGGTGGTCGGCGGCCGAGAGCAGCCCGCCCGTGTGCCAGAAGACCAGCGGTCCCGGGCTCGGGTGGCCGTCATCGGCCTCGGCCAGCCGGAGCAGGAGGGCGAACGCCTTAGCCGTGTACGTCGGGTCGAGCAGCAGCCCCTCGGTGTGGAGGGCGACGGTGGCGGCCGCCTCGCCCTCGTCGGAGGCGACGCCGAAGCCCGGCCCCCGCACGTCGAACAGCTCCGGCGGGGTGGGCGCCGGGAGGCCGAGCAGGGACGCCGAGGCCTGGGCCAGCCGCCCGACCTGGGCGGCGGCCTCGTCGAGGGGACGGCTGACCGAGGCGCCGACGACCGGGAAGCGCCCGGCCGCGGCCAGCCCGGCGCAGGCCCCGCCCGACCCGGTGGCCACCACGACGGCCGTGGCCTCGAGGTCGCCGAGCTGGACGGCTAGTTCGTAGGCCGCCGCGACCATGCCCACGGCCCCGAGGGGGCTGGCACCACCCCGGGGCACGGCGAACGGGCGCCGGCCGGCAGCCCGCAGGTCGTCGGCGGCCGCCACGATGGCCGCCTCCAAGTTGTCGCGGTCGGGATCGCCCGTGAACCGGACCTCGGCCCCGCTGGCCAGCGAGGCGGCCAGGTTGGGATGGGTGCGCTCGGGCCGGGTGCCGAACGAGACCAGCTGGCATTCGAGGCCGGCCACCCGGGCCGCCACGGCGGCTGCCGGGCACCAGTTCGAGCTCGGCCCCCCGCCCGTGACCAGGACGTCGCACCCCTCGGCCAGCGCCGCGCCCACCAGGTACTCGAGCTGGCGGGCCTTGTGGCCGGCGGCCGCGAAGCCGCTGAGGTCGTCGCGCTTGACGAGGACGATCGGGCCCCGCCGGCCGCGGGCGACCCGGGCCTCCAGATGCCGGGCCCGCACCAGGGGGGTAGGGAGCGCGGCCAGGGGGAACCGGGGCAACCGACCCCAGGGAGGTCCGTTCACGCCCATATCTCAGGCTCGCCCCGGCGGGCGGCCCGGGCGCGCGCCACCACCTCGTCCACCATCGCCCGCGCGCCGTCAAGGGCGGGGGCGGCCAGGGATCCCAGTTCGTCGTCGGTCAGGAGCCCGGCCTGGGCCAGGTCGGGCGGGTGGAGGGCACCCGGTTGCAGCGCCTGGTGAAGGGCGTCCTGGGCCTCGTTTCGCCCCAGCCGCCGGGTGAGGATGGACAGGGCCCGTTCCGAACCGGCCCGCGACTCCGCAGCCGACGCCCGGGTGGCCATGGCCTCGGCGTCCACCTCCAGCCCCGACAGCAGCCCGATGGCGACCGCGAGGGCCGAGCCGGTGAGCAGGCAAACCTCCGGAAAGGCCACCCACTCGGCCTTCCACGCCCGTCCGTCTCGCTCGTGGGCGCCGACCATGCCGTCGAGCAGCACGCCGGCGTTGGCCCGCACCAGTCGGGAGAGGGTGTCGAGGTGCTCGCTGGCCTCGGGGTTGCGCTTGTGGGGCATGGTGATGCTGCCCACCGCCGAGGCTGTCGTGGGCTCGCGCAGCTCGCCGATCTCGGGCCGCTGGAGCTCGTAGACCTCGGTGCCGATGCGGGCCAGGGTCGAGCTCACCATCGCCAGCACAGTGCCGAACTCGGCTACCCGGTCGCGGGCGGTCAACCACGAGATGGCCGGTTCACCGAGGCCGAGCTCGGCGCAGAAGGCGGCCCGCAGCGCCGGCCCGTCGGCCCCGAAGAACCCGAGGGCGCCCACTGCGCCGCCGAGCTGGCCCACCAGCCACCGGGGCCTGGCGTCGGCCAGGCGGGCCAGGTGGCGGCGGACCTCGTCGGCCCATGAGGCCGCCTTGAAGCCGAAGGTGATGGGCGCCCCGGGCTGGCCGTGCGTGCGCCCCACCATCAGGGTGCCCCGGTGGGCCACCGCCAGGTCGATGAGCAGGTCCTCGATGGCCCGCAGGTCCCGCCACACGGTCTGTCCTACGGCCGCCATCGTCAGCGCCGTCCACGTATCGGTGACGTCCTGCACGGTCGTGCCGACGTAGACGTGGTCGCGGGCGGGCGAGGGCAGCACCCGCTGGAGGCCGTGGATGAGCCCCAGGGTGGAGTGCGAGGTGCGGCGGGTCTCCTCGGCCACGAGGTCCAGGTCGAGGCGCTCCACCCTGGCCGAGCGGGTGATCTCCTCGGCCGACGCCGCGGGGATGATCCCGAGCTTGGCCTGGGCCCGGGCCAGGGCGGCGACGATGTCGAGCCAGCGCTGGAGCCGGGCCTCCTCGTCGAACAGCCCTCGCAGCTCGTCGGTGCCCCACAGGTGGCTGTACAGGCGGGAGTCGCTCAGGCGGGCGCCCACGCCGGCTCCCCGGTCCTAGACAGGTCGGTGACGGCCTGGCGCACCAGGTCGAGCGAGGCGCCCCAGGGCACCACCACGGTGTCGCCGTCGGTGCAGTTCTCGTTCTCCAGCAGGCAGCACTTGGTCAGCAGGGGGCCGGGACCGGTGAAGAGCTTGCGGGGGCAGGTCTCGATGGGACCGGCGGGCAGGTCGCCGTAGAACCACTGATGGATGGAACGGGACCGTTCACAGCCGATGAGCGTCCAGTCGGCCCGGGGCGGCCGCTCGTCGAGGAACGAGACCTGGGCGCCGTCGAGCTCGAACCCCGAGGCCCGGCACGGCAGCAGGTAGTGGTCGGCCCGGCCCTGACCGCCGGCCCGGGCCAGGTCGGCCATGTCCACCACCTCGGGCACCAGCTCCACAGGGGCCAGGTCCTCGGCCAGGTCGAGGACCCGCCGGGCCTGGTCGACCAGCTTGGCCGGCATCGGCGGCACGACGTCGCCCACCCGCACCCGCACCGGGGCGGGGTCGAGGATGAAGCTCACGTGGTCGTAGCGGCCCTCGACCACTACGCAGCGAGCGCCGTTGCCCTGGTCGCGGGCCACCGCCGCCAGCGCACTGGGGACGCCGGTGTCGGCGTCGGGGGCGACCACGTACACGCAGTCGGCGGGCAGAGCCCGCACGGTCACCGACGTCACCGGAGAGAACAGGTCGCCGCGGGCCGGCTTGTCCACCTCGACCAGCGCGGTCGCGCCGTGGCCGTCGCGCACCACGACGAACCGGGTGTGGCGGTACACCTCCCGTCCCAGGAAGTGGCCGGTGAGGCCGTCCACGGTGAGGGCAACGTCGACCCGGGCGACCGAGACCTTCCGGTACTGGCCGGGGACGGTGTTCATCGCCGGCGCACCGCCGGGGGCCGCGACAGCCCGATGGTGTCCGCCCGCAGGCCCAGGCGCAGGGTCTCCAGGCCGAGGATCTCGGCAGGGGCGACGTTGGCCAGGTTGACGTCCGAGCCGAAGCAGCGGATGAACCACGCCTGCTGGTCCTTGGCGGGCGCCTCGAACACGACCCTTCCCACCCCGCCCGCGTCCACCACGGCGTCGACGACGTCCTCTCGTACCCGCCCGGCGTGGTCGTAGATGCCGACCGTCCCGCTCTCGCGCCCCTCGGCCAGGACCCAGGTGGCCCCGGCGTCGAGGTCGCGCTCCACCTCCTTGCCCCACTGGTCGGGCAAAGGCTGGGAGGAGGCGCTCTTGCTGCCCACCTCCGACAGGACGACGAACCCGGCTTCGACCGCGGAGCGGATCAGCCGGTCCTTGTCGTCCTCGCCCATAGGCACGGCCCCGCGGGAGACCTCCACGCTCGGGACGCCCAACTCCCGGGCCCAGGCCAGGTACTCGTCGGCCCGCCCTTGTGCCCAGGCCACCTCCAAGAGCGTGCCCCCCAGGCAGCCGAGGACGTCGTGGGCCCGCAGGAGGGCGAGCTTGCCGGCGAGCAGCGGGTCGACGTAGGCCGTGCCCCAGCCGAACTTCCACACGTCCACGAACGCCCCGCACGACTCCAGGACGCCGGCCAGCTGGGTCGCCGGCATACCCTTGTCGAGCACGTGGGTGAGCCCCGTCCGGCGGGGTCGGGGCGCTCGTGGAGGCAGGTCCAGGCGGAACGGCGGTGGGCCCATTCTCCTCTTATGGTAGAGAGACGTTTACTTTAGTGCAAGGATGAGGGATGCCCGGTCGATGGGACGTGGAGGCGGTGGCCGCCCGCCTGCGGGCCCATCCGGGCCTGCGGGACAAGGCCGGCATCGGCCTCGTCACCGAGGTCCTGGGTGCCACCGACTGGGCCCACGGGCCGGGCGACGACGGCGCGGTGGTGGAGGTCGGCGGCCTGGTCCTCACCGTGGGCGGCGAGGCCATGGCGCCTGCATTCGTGGCGCGCGACCCGTTCGGCGCGGGCGCCGCCGCCGTGCTGGCCAACGTCAACGACCTGGCGGCCATGGGCGCCGTCCCGCTGGCCATCGTGGACACGGTGGTGGCCCCCGAGCCCGTGGCCCGCTCCGTGCTGGAGGGCATGCGCCACGCCTCGGTGCTCTACGACGTCCCCGTGGTGGGCGGGCACCTCACGGTCCGCGACGGGCCGGCCTCCGTGTCGGCTTTCGGGTTGGGCCGGGTACGGGAGGCCAACCGCGTCCTCTCGGTCCGCAACGCGGCCGCCGGCCAACGCCTGATGCTGGCGTGCGTTACCGAGGGCCGCATGCGCGAAGACTTCCCCTTCTTCGCCTCCTTCGCCGAGCGGGGCGACCGGCTGGCGGCCGACGTCCGGCTCCTGGCCGACGTGGCCGACCGAGGGGCGTGCGTGGCCGCCAAGGACGTGAGCATGGCCGGCATCGTCGGCTCCACGGCCATGCTGGTCGAGTGCCAGGGCCTGGGAGTCACCATCGACCTCGAGGCCGTCCCGCGGCCGCCCGGGGCCGACCTGGTCACATGGCTCCTGGCGTTCCCCTGCTACGGCTTCCTGCTGTGCGTCCCACCCGGGCGGGAGGAGGAATGCGCCCGGCCGTTCCGCGACCGGGCCATAGAGGTGGCCGTCATCGGGACGCTCGACGACACGGGCGTGGTGGCTGTGACCGCGGCCGGGGCCCGTCCGGCCGTCGTGGTCGACCTCGCGGCCGAGCCGGTGACGGGCCTCAGCGGTACGGGCTGAGGTCGATGGCCATGGGCTGGTGCTCGACCCCGACGTAGGTCTCGACCGCGCCGTAGGTGTGCCAGCCGATGCGCTCGAAGAAGGCGACGTTCGGTAGCTGGACGTGGGCCACCATCTCCCGCCCACCCCGGGCCGCGGCGGTGGCCACCGCGAACTTGACCAGGGGCATCCCCAGGTTGCGGACCCGGTACCTGGCCAGCACGGCCAGGCGGTCGCCCTGCCACAAGTCGGTGGACGGGTCGAGAGGGAACAGGCGCACGGCGCCGACGGGCTCGTCGTCCCACAGGCCGAGGACGTGGACGGCGCCCGCCACCGCGTCCCAACTGTCGATGTCGGAGCCGTCGAACAGGCCCTGTTCTTCCACGAACACGCGGTGGCGGATCCCGTAGTGGACGGCCAGTTCGTCGGGCCGGGTGGCGATCCGGCACGAACGGCGGCTGCGGACGTCGGCGGCGGTGCTCAAGACCGCGACGGGCTGATCGTGAGGAGCTTCTCGACGGTGGCCATGGCCGAGCACGCCTGGCAGCGGGCGCACCCGGCAGCCACGCCTTTGGTGTCCAGGCC
Organism: Actinomycetota bacterium; assembly: GCA_040754375.1. Taxonomy (NCBI): domain Bacteria; kingdom Bacillati; phylum Actinomycetota; species Actinomycetota bacterium. The sequence continues at coordinate 21,794 of JBFMCT010000011.1, read as the reverse complement.
CCGCTCCCGCAGGTAGGGCACCACCCGCCGGTAGATGCTCTCGGTGTACTCGGCCGAGGGGGGCATGAAGTCCCCCATCAGGCTGCCGGCGATGGGCCGCAACGGGACCACGAAGGGGTAGACGCCCGCGTCGATGGCCCGCCGGCACCCCTCCACGGTGAGCTGGGCGTCCTCCCCCATGCCGAGGATCACATAGGTCGACACCTGGCCCTCGCCGAACAGGCTGACCGCCCGCTCCCAGGCCGCGAAGTACCCCTCGATGCCGGTGCGGGCCTTGGCCGGGGCCACCCGGGCCAGCACCACGGGGTCGAACGACTCGACGTGGATGCCCACCGAGTCGATCCCCAGGTCGTGGACGCGGTCGATCACGTCGAGGTCGTCGGGCGGCTCGAACTGCACCTCGACCGGTAGCCCGGCCGCCTCCTTGACGGCCGCGCCGCAGGTGGCCACGTACAGCGCTCCCTTGTCGGCCCCCGCGGTGCTGCCGGTGGTCAGGGTGGCGTCGACCGCGCCGTCGAGCTCCTTGGCCGCCACCGCCACCTCGGCCAGCTGCTCGGGGCGCTTCTTGGCGATGGTGCGCCGGCCGTCCAACGACAGGCCGATACCGCAGAACTGGCACTGGTCGGAGTTCCCCCAGTAGGCGCAGGTCTGCAAGACGGTGCTGGCCAGCGAGTCGAGGTGAAGCAGGGCGATCTTCCAGTACGGGGTCCCGTCGGCCGTCGAGAGGTCGTAGTAGCGGGGCCGGGGCGTGGCCGTGGCGGCGGCCAGCCGTTCACCGTCGCGGTAGATGCCGTAGCCCTCGTCCTCGGGGCGCAGGACATAAGGCGAGGCGTGGGCGAGGGCGTTGTCGGTCGGGACGGTCACGGCCACGCCTTCGATCCACAGCATCCCCGAGTCGCTGGGCCCGGCGCCGCCGTGACGGGCCTCCATCTGCGCCTCCACACGGAGGCCCCGGCTCTGCAGGTCGGTGATGAGGTGGCCCAGGTCCACGGTTCAGCCCCGGCGCTGAGCGGCCAGCTCCCGGTAGCGGATCGAGCATGCCGCGCCGGCCACCAGGGACAGGTCGAGGTCCTCGGCCATGGCCGGGTCGTGGGAGGCGAGCCGTTGCGCTGCGTCCCGGGCCTCGGCATCGGCCGTGACGAGGCTGGGGATGTCAGGGCAGGACGCCCGGAGCTGCTCGGCCAGCCGCCCGACCAGGCGCACGGCCTCCTGGTAACGCTCGGGCATCACCATGGCCACAGGGTAGAGGCGCTCCTCGGCCTGGAACCACCGGTAGAGGACCTCGCCCGGCACCTCGGGGTCAGAGAACGGGCTGGGTGGGACCGGCGGGGCCGGCGGGCCGCTCATCGGCGCCTACCCTACACTATAATGGACGACAATTTCTCATCCTCTACACCCGCTCTCGTCCATCAGAGGAGGGCCGATGCCGAAGACGGCCGTGGTGGCGCTGGGCGGCAACGCCCTCACCCGGGAGAGCCAGCAGGGAACGCACCAGGAGCTGGAGGCCAACGCCACGGCCATGGCCAAGGCCGTGTCCTCGCTCATGCGCAGCGGGTGGCGCGTGGTCCTCGTCCACGGCAACGGCCCCCAGGTCGGCAACCTCGCCATCCAGCAGGAGGAGGGCCAGAAGCTGGTGCCGGCCCAGCCCCTGTTCTCTCTGGGGGCCATGACCGAAGGCCAGCTGGGCAGCCTCATCTGCCTGGCACTTCGCCGGGTGGCCGACGCGTCGTGGATGCGGGGGGCGGTAGCCATCGTCACCCACGTGGCCGTGAACCCCGACGACCCGGCCTTCGAGAACCCGACGAAGTTCATCGGCCCCTTCCTGACCAAGGAGCAGGCCGAGACGATGGCCGCCGAACGGGGATGGGTGGTCAACAAGGACGCCGACCGTGGTTACCGGCGCGTAGTCCCCTCGCCCGAGCCCGTCGCCATCCTCGAGACCGACGCCATCCGAGCCCTGCTCAACCAGGGCCAGGTGGTGGTGGCGGCCGGCGGGGGAGGGGTGCCGGTGGTGCGCTACCACGACGGCTACGGCGGCATCGACGCCGTGATCGACAAGGACTACGCGGCCCAGCGCCTGGCCACCTCCCTGGCCGCCGAGGCGCTGGTGCTGGTCACGGGGGTGGAGACGGTGCTGCTCCACTACGGCCAGCCCGACCAGAGGGCCATCCACGAGATGGCGGTGGACGAGGCCGAGCAGTGGCTGGAGAGGGGCGAGTTCCCCGAGGGCAGCATGGCCCCCAAGGTCCGGGCCGCCGTGCGGTTCCTGCGCCGGGGCGGTGAGGAAGCCGTCATCACCACCCCCCAACTGGTGTACGCCTCGCTCCAAGGAACGGTCTCGGACATCGAGGGGCCGCGCGGTACCCACATCGTCCGGGTCAAGCCGCTGGTGGCGTCGACATGACGGCCAGCCGGTTGGTCAAGGTCTTCGGGGGCACCTACCTCGACTCCGTGCTCCAGATGGCCGGCACCCGGGCCATGCTCGACGTCGAGGGGGTCGACTGGGCGGCCGCGGCCATGGGCACCCCGGCCAACGTCGCCACCCTGGTCGAGCGGGGCTTCTCGCCCGGTGGCCTCGACGGCGTCTCGGCCGACGATCTGTTCGTGGCCGTCGAGGCGACCGACGATGACAGTGCCGGCGCGGCCGTGGCGGCCGCCGAGGAAAGGCTGTTCGCCGAGCCCCGGGGTGCGGAGCACGACCGGGAAGCCGAGCGCCGGCCCCGTACCCTCGGCGAGGCGCTGGCCGCCCAGGCCGCGACGAACGTCGCCGTGGTGTCCGTTCCCGGAGACTACGCCGCCCTCGAAGCCCACAAGGCCCTCTCTGCCGGCCTCCACGTGCTGCTGTTCAGCGACAACGTGCCGGTGGCCGACGAGGTGGCGCTCAAGGACCGGGCCACCGACCTGGGACTGTTGGTGATGGGCCCCGGGGCGGGCACCGCCTTGCTCGGGGGCGTAGGGCTGGGCTTTGCCAACGTGGTCAAGCCGGGCCGGGTCGGTGTGGTCGCGGCCGCGGGCACCGGCGCCCAGGAGGCCATGAGCCTGCTGGACCGCTGGGGCGCGGGGGTGTCCTCGGTAGTCGGGCTCGGCGGCCGCGACCTCACCGATGCCGTGGGCGGGCGCATGGCCAAGCTGGCCGTGTCGGCCATGGCCAAGGACCCGGGCACCGATGCCATCCTCCTGGTGTCGAAGCCGCCCTCCGAGCACGTCGCCCGCGACGTCGTGGCCCTGGCCGGGGGCACGCCGCTGGTGGCCTCGCTCATCGGTTTGGGACCGGCGTTCGGGCAACCCGAGGGCGTCGCCGTCGTAGGCACGCTGGAGGAGGGGGTGGTGCGGGCCCTGACCCTGTTGGGCATCGACGTGCCCGACCTGATCTCCGGTCTGGCTGAGGCGGTCGAGAGGTCCGCCGCCCGCCTCGGCCCGGGCCGGTCCCTCGTGCGGGGCCTGTTCTCGGGCGGGACGCTCTGCTACGAGTCGCTGGCGGTCCTGTCGCGGTACATCGGCCCGGTTTGGTCCAACACACCGCTGGACAAGGCCTACCGGGTGCCCGCGCCAACCGGCAGCCACGTCTGTCTCGACCTGGGCGAGGAGGAGTACACCAAGGGCCGCCCCCATCCCATGATCGACCCCGCGGCCCGCCTCGAGCTCATCAGGGAGGCGGGCCAGGACGAGGAGGTGGCCGTGGTCCTGATCGACGTCGTGCTGGGGTACGGGTCCCACCCCGACCCGGCGGGCGAACTGGCCCCTGCGTGCGCGGAGATCATGGCCGGCGGCGGGCCGAGCGTGGTGGCCTACGTGCTGGGGACCGACGGCGACCCTCAGGGCTTCGAGCGCCAGCGGGCCCAACTTACCGAGGCGGGCTGCACGGTCACGCCCACCGCCGCCCGGGCCTCCTTGGCCGCGGCCGCCATCGCCACCCGCCAGCCTCAGCTCGTCACCGCTGCATTGTGACCGGGCCGCGGATCGGCCTCGTCACGTACTCGGTGAAGCCCCGCGGCGGTGTGGCCCACACCCTGTGGCTGGCTGAGGCCCTCCACCGCCTGGGGGCCGACGTGACCGTCCTCGCCCTGGGCGACAGTGCGGGGTTCTTCAGGCCCGTCGCTGTCCCGGTCAAGATCGTGGGCCCGCCCGCCGAGGGGGCCAGCCTGGAGGAACGGGTCTTCGCGTCGGTGGCCTCCCTGGCTGCCGGCCTCTCGGTCGTCGCCGACGACTTCGACCTCTTCCACGCCCAGGACTGCATCTCGGCGCGGGCCGCCGCCCGGGTACGCGACGGCGGTGCCGGGGTGCCGGTGGTGCGTACCGTCCATCACGTCGACGACTTCACCACCCAGGCGCTGATCGACTGCCAGCACCAGGCCATCCTCGAGCCCGACCGGGCCTTGGTGGTGAGCGAGCACTGGCGCACGCTCCTGCGCGACGGCTACGGCGTGGACGCCGAGGTCGTCTACAACGGGGCCGACGGCCGGCCGTTCCCGCCCGTCCCTGCCGGTCGACGGGCCGCCCTGCGCCACCGGATCGGGGCGGGCGACGGCCGGTTCGTGTTCCTCACCGTGGGCGGCATCGAGCCCCGCAAGGGCAGTGCCCACCTGCTGGCCGCCCTGGCCGCCCTCGACGCCCTCGACCCGAGGCCGGTCCTGGCCATCGTCGGCGGGCACTCCTTCCAGGACTACCGGGCCTACCGCGAGGCGGCCCTCGCCAGCCTCGGGCCCCTCGGCCTCGAGCTCGGCCGAGACGTGGTGCTCCTGGGCACCGTGGACGACGACGAGCTGGGCGACTGGTACGGCGTGGCCGACGCTTTCGTGTTCCCCTCGCTGAACGAGGGATGGGGCCTGGTCGTGCTCGAAGCATTGAGCGCGGGCCTGCCCGTCGTGGCCACCGACATAGCGGTCTTCCGGGAGTACCTGACCGACGGGAAGGACGCCCTGCTGGTCCCCCCGGCCGACCCGAGCGCCCTGGCCCGAGCCATGCGGGCCGTCGCCACCGACGCCCAGCTACGCCACCGCCTCGTCCGAGCCGGCCACCGCGTGGCCTCCCGCTTCACCTGGGAGGCCACCGCCCGCCGCCACCTCGAGATCTACGGCTCCGTCACATCCCACCCCGCCGGCCACCGGCGGAGATGACGGCCTGTCGGGGCGAGCCGACTCGGGTCATCCTAGGTGGCCACCGGCGAGCCCCTGCCTGGTGTGGCCACGGCCCGGCGGGCGAGGGCCCAGGCGCCGACGGCAGCCGCCCCCAGGCCCAAGGCGAGGCCGGCCGCCAGCAGGAGCCAGCCGGGCGTACCCGCCGTTGCGCCGGTCGTCACGGCCTGGGCGCCGTCCAGCCATACGGCGGCCGCGTAGACGTCTTCGGAGTGGGTCTCGCCGACGGCGTTGCGGCTGTCCTGCCATGCCAGGTGAACGGCCTGGTCCGACGACGCGATGCCGATGTTGAACTTGCTGTTGATGTCGTTGCCCCACACGCCCACCGAGCGGTCGATGCTGCGATCGGTGACCCGGACGTTGGGGGCGAAGGTCCGGCCGCCGTCGGTGGAGTAGCTGTAATAGACGTCCGACGTCCCCTTGTCGCCGTTGTGGCCGGGGCTCACCAGCGGCGGTGTCGGGCTGTGCCGGAAGTCGTACCAGGCGATGTCGACCCGCCCGCTGGGGGCTACGGAGACCCCCGGCTCGTACTGGTTGGCGTTCACGGTGTCGTCGTTGACGAGGACGCGTTCTCCCCAGGTGTCGCCGCCGTCGGTCGACGTCCGGACGAAGATCTCGAGGTCGCCGTCGAACTGCGGGCCGGTGTTGTTGGGCTCGGCGTGGCCATGCCAGACGAGGTAGAGGTTGCCCGAGGACGGGTCGGCGGCCAGCATCGCCGGTCGCGACGCGGACTGGTTGCCGGGGTCGATCTCGGTGGCCGGCGTGAAGGTGGCGCCTCCGTCGGTCGAGCGGGAGTACATGATCGGCCGCAGGGGTGCCTGCTGGCCCGACGGCGTCGGGGGGACGCCGAACGTGCGCGCCCAGTAGACGGCGTGCACCGTGCCGCGGCCGTCGACCGCGATGGCGGGGTAGTCACCGCCGGGGGTGCCGGATATCTCCACGGGTGGGCGGAACGTGCGCCCACCGTCGTGTGAGGCTGCGATGTTGGTCTTGAGCTTCTCGGTGGTGGTGGCCGTGAAGACGCCCTGGCGCCAGCCCACGTACACCTTGGCCGGGTCGCGGGGGTCGACGGCCACCATGGGGCCCTTGTTGAGGCCCCGGTTCTGGTCGCCGTCCGGGGCGTCGAAGACCCGGGTCGTCTGGAACGTACGCCCACTGTCGGTGGAGCGGGCCAGGAACACGTGGCGGGGGACGTCGTTGCGGCTCCGGGCGAGGAGCTCGCTGGCCACGAACGCGATGTACAGCGTCCCGTCGCGGCCGAAAGCGGCCGTCGCGTACGGCCCGTACTCGGCATAGAAGCTGCAATCGTCGAACGGCGACGACATCGGGTTGCCGCCGGGTCGCCAGGTCCTACCGTGGTCGAGCGACAGGTGGACGCGACAGGCGCGGTCGGTGCGCACGTCGGCCTCGACGACCACGAGCTCGCCGGTGCGGGGGTTCATGGCGATCTGGGGCGAGGAATGGGCGCGTACGGGCAGTGGGTTGGCGGTGACCTGGACGGCCCCCGTGGGCGCGGGCGTACGGTCCCCCGTCTGTGCGCCCGCGGATGTGTTCACGAACAGCAACGCCAGCAGTGTGACTGCTCCGGTCGCGCCCCGAACAGCGTTCTTCATTCTCGTCCCCCGCCTTCCTCGAACCAGGTTTCCCGCAAAGCCCAGCCGAGGCCAACCTAGCGGAGCACCACGGACCGTGCTCGCAGCCCTCTACTGCACTCCCGGGTCGGCGGGCTGGGCCCAGCCGTACAGGAACCACTCAGTGGCGTCTATGGAGGGCTGCCAGCCGTCCGCCTGGAGCAGGGCGGCGAGCTCGTCGGGCCCGTAGGTGACCTTGACCACGTGGAACTCGCGGCCGTCCTCCAGCCGGCGGCGGTGGAGGTCGGGCAGGTACTCGACCACGTAGGGGTCGCCGCCGGAGACGCCCGGCGTGGGTTGGTGGCGGTTGTCGACCAGGAAGGCCCGGCCACCGGGGCGCAGGCTGCGCCGCACGAGGGCCCAGAAGTCGGCGAACCGGGCGCGGGGAACGTGGGACAGCCAGAACGAGAAGAAGACGACGTCGAACTGCCGGGCCGGTTCCCAGGAGAACAAGTCGGCCACCACGTAGTCGACCTCGGTGGTGGTCGTCGCCCCCTCGGCCGCGGAGACGCGCCGGCGGTTGAGCTCGAGGGCCTCGGGGGACGAATCGACGACGGTCAGCGTGCCGGCGGTGCGGGCCAGTTGGAGTGTCCACCAGCCCGTGCCGCCCGCCAGCTCGAGCACGTCGCCCCGGGGCCCGAACTCGGCCAGCGCCCGCTCTATGGTCACGACCTGCTCGTGCCACCGCCGGGCCCGGTCTTCGCCGCGCTGGTAGTTGCCCCGGCCCAGCCACCAGTCGTCGTAGTGCGGTGCCCTGGCCCGGTAGAACGCTTGCTGCTCGTCGAGCACCCCGTCGTCCACCCCGCCAGCATGGCACCCGGCGCGACCGGCCCGGGCGGGCGTCCGGCGCCGCGCTCGACAGGCGGGCCGCCACGGCGTAGACCGTTCGACGTGGACAAGGGGACGCGGGTCACGGTGAGCCTCGGTGAGGACGGTGTCATCGCCGAGCTGAACATCGAGGGCGAGGTCGACAAGGAAAAGCTCGTCGAGGAGGTGCGGCCCGCCCCGCCGTTGTCCGACGGTCCCGAGAGCGGCTCCGTCCCGGCGATCGGTTGAGGCGGGACCTTGGCCGGAGGACAGAACCCCCGTCTACCCCCGTGGCTCTACCTGGTGATCGTCTCCGCGCTGGCGATCTACTTCGTCGTGGGCGGGATCACGTGGGCCATCATGGCCTATGAGGGCCGTGACGCGCCCGAGTCGTTCACCACGCTGCTGGCCACCCTGGCGGGGGGCCTGTTCGCCCTGCTGACCCAGGCCGGCTCGGGCGGGGGATCGGGCGGAGGGGGCGGCGAGGGCGGCGACGGCTGACTCCGGGCTGGGCCCGCGGGTCAGGCCGTCCACCCCAGGAGGGCGTCGCCCAGGGAGAGCACGACCACCCACAGGGCGAAGGAGACCACGGGGGTGGCCGCCACCCGCCACCGGTGGCGGCGGTTGACAATGGCGTAGGCCACGGCCGCCACTCCCAAGGCCCATACGGCGACCAGCCACGGCATCGGCACGACGAGCCCACTGGCCAGGTAGAACAGCGAGACGGGGACGAGCAGCACCACGCCGAGAGCCCGGGCCACCTCGGCGCTCCTTCCCGACGGCAGGTTCACAGGCGGTTGTCCACGGCCGGCACCCACAGATCGTGCCAGGTGGGCCGCTCGTGGGTCGGGTACCGGTCCCGGCGGCGGCCGTGGGCGATGCTGGGTGGGTGAACAAGGGCCCAGGTGGCGAGGCGGTGGCGGCACTGGCTGCCCTCGTGGCCGGCCTGCCCGGCGGCGAGGAACGGCCCGAGCAGGCCGAGATGTGCCGGGCCGTGGCCGAGGCCCTGGCCGCCGGCCACCACCTGGCCGTGGAGGCGGGCACCGGTGTGGGCAAGTCGCTGGCCTACCTGGTGGCGGCCGTCCTGTCGGGCCGGCGGGTGGTGGTCGCCACCGCCCGCAAGCCCCTGCAGGACCAGCTCATCAACAAGGACATCCCGGTGGTGGCCGCCGCCCTGGGCGGGGTGGACGCGGCCGTGCTCAAGGGACGGTCGAACTACCTGTGCCTGGCCAAGCTGGCCGAGGCCACCGGTGGCGACCAGGGCCAGCTCATCGCCGACCGCCGCCGGCCCGTCCTCGACCAACTGGCCGACTGGGCCCTCACCCCGGGGGCGGGCGACATGGGGGCCGCGCCCGTCGAGGTGGGCCCCGGCCTCATGGGCCTCGTGACGGTGGGCCCCCGCGAGTGCCCGGGGGCGGCGTCCTGCGACCGCGGGGAGGAGTGCCTGGCCGAGAAGGCCCTGGCCCGGGCGCGTGAGGCCCAGCTCGTCGTCACCAACATCGACCTCTACTGCCTGGACACGGCCATCGGCGGGGCTCTTCTCGGTGATCACGACGCCGTCGTGTTCGACGAGGCCCACGAACTGGAGAACGTGGCCAGCCGGACGTTCGGCCTCGAACTCGGACGCCGCCGCTTCGCCTGGCTGGCCGGCCAGCTCCGGGGCCTGATGGTGGCGGGTTCGGAGGAACCGGCCCGCCTCGAACGGGTGGGCGACAGCGTGGCTGCGGCGCTGGCTCCCGCGACCGGCCAGCGCCTCGACGTGACTGAGCCGTCGGTCGCCGGGGCCCTGGCCGCGGCCGACGAGGTGCTCTCGGCGGTGACCTCGCTCCTGCGCAAGCTACCGTCGGGCGCGGGCTCGGGCTCGGGCGGGGGCGGCCCGTCGGGCGGGGGCGGGGAGCCGGGCGCCGGGGGGCGGCGGGACGGGCGGAGGGACCGGTGCCTGCAGGCGGCCTCCAGCCTGCTGGAGGACCTACGCCGGGCTCGTGCCCCCCAAGCCGGTGACGTCGTCTACGTCCCCGAGGGGCCCGAACCCGTCCTTACCGTGGCCCCCGTCGACGTCGGCCCGGTGCTGGCCCAGCGCGTGTACCGGCGCCGGACCGCCATCCTCACCAGTGCCACCCTGAGCGTCGGGGGCGATGTCGACCCCGTCGCCCATCGCCTCGGCCTACGCCCCGCCCTCCTGGCCGGCGAACGCGTAGGCGGGGACGAGAGCGGCGAGGGCCCCGATGACCCTGACGGCCCCGGCGACCGTGGGGCCGACGACCCCGACGGCGAGCTCGACGGCGGTGGCGGCGGGCCGGGGGAGGGGGGCCGGGCGGTGGTGGGGCTGCGGTTGGGGAGCCCGTTCGACTACCGGGCCAACGCCTTGCTCTACTGCCCCGTGCACCTGCCCGATCCCCGCCAGATGCCCAGGTCTTTCGACGCCGCCGCCCTCGACGAGCTGGCCTCATTGATGGAGGCGGCCGGCGGGCGGACGCTCGGTCTGTTCACCAGCCACCGCATGCTGCGCCTGGCCAGCGAGAGCTTCAAGGACAGGTTCCCGTGGGCTGTGCATGTGCAGGACGGGCCACCCAGCCCGGGGCTGATTGAACGGTTCCGAGACGACGAGACATCCTGCCTGCTGGCCACGATGGGCTACTGGCAGGGCATGGACGTACCCGGCCGGTCGCTGACCCTGGTGGTCATCGACCGCCTCCCGTTCCCATCCCCCCGGGACCCCCTTCTCGAGGCCCGCCGCCAAGCCGCCCAGAACGAGCAACGGGTGCCGTTCGAGGCCGTCGACCTCCCTCTAGCCGCCACCTTGTTGGCCCAAGGAGCCGGAAGGCTGGTGCGCACGGCCACCGACCGAGGTGTCGTGGCGGTGCTCGACCGCCGGTTGGCCAAGGCGCGCTACAAGGCGGCCCTGCTCCGGTCACTGCCCCCCATGCGTCGCTCGATCGACGGCGCCGAAGTCCGGGCCTACCTCGCCCAACTGGCAGCCGGGGAGATATAGGACGCCATCCGATACTGGCACCGGCAGTATATGCCGACTGCCAGTATTGTGCACCGAGCGCCGTATTGGCATACTGGAGGGTGCCGGGACGCCGTCGGGCTGGGGCCTCCCTGGGCCTCGTTCGTACCCGACTGGTGGTCGGCGCGTCATTAGAGCTGTGCGTACGAAAGAGAGGTGGTAGTAGTGAACCTTAGGAAGAAAGTAGCCGTCGCCTTCGGCGCCGCTGCCACCGCGACCGTCCTGACGGGAGCGGCCGTGTTCGCGTGCACCAACCTGGCGACCCTCAACCTGTCGAGCGCGGCCGGCAAGCCGGGTGACACGGTGACCGTCACGGGCTCGTCGTTCCGGGTCAACGCCCAGGACGTGGCCTCGTCCTTCCCCGTGCAACTGCGGTGGAACGGGGTCGACGGGGCCATGCTGGCCGAGGTCCAGCCCGACCGGGTGGGCAACATCTCGGCCACGTTCACCGTGCCCGACGGCCAGCCCGGCTACTACGTGCTGGTAGCCACCCAGCGCGACGCCCAGGGGGTCGACACCTACGGCACCCCGGCCCGGGCCAGCTACCAGATCCTCGGGCCCAACGGCCAGTCGGTGGTGACCCCGGCCTCCGCGCCGGTGGCCACGGTGGGCAGTGAAGGCAGTTCGGCCGGCATCATCGCCCTGACGGTGGGCCTGGGCGTCCTCGGCCTCGGCCTGTTCGCGGCCGGCTTCATCGCCTTCGTGCGCCAGTCCCGCCGGGCCCCGTCGGCCGCGGCTGTGCGCAAGTAGGGCGCCAACGCGCTCTCCGAGGCGGGTGTTACGGAGGCCGGGCCCCGGTCGGGTGCCCGGCCTCCGGCCGCGTCCGGATGGCCCGTGCTTTTCAAGGGGTGTAGAGGTAGCGTTCTGGCGGGTAGCAGTCCTGGTCGGAAGGAGTGCGCCACGGGCATAGCGATCGCGCAGTGGTGTCGGAGGGGGCGGACGAGGGCTACGCGCCGCCCCAGGTGGGGCCACGCCGCCAAGAGAGGCCGTGTCCTCGGAGCTGCCCTGGTACTGGCCGCCACCTTGGCCGCGTGCGGGCGGGGCGAGGGCGGGGGGGCCAACGTCGTCAACTGGTACGTGTTCAAGGAGCCCAGCGGGGCCTACGACGAGGCCGCGGCCGACTGCTCACGGCGGTCGGGCGGCCGCTACGAGATCCGCATCCAGGCCCTGCCCACCAGCGCCGACACCCAGCGCGAGCAACTGGTGCGGCGGCTGGCGGCCAAGGACCGTTCGGTCGACATCGTGGGCATGGACGTGATCTGGACCGGCGAGTTCGCGGAGGCGGGGTGGATCCAGCCTTTCCCCGCCGACCGGGCGGCGGAGATCTCCCGGGGCGTGCTGGCCGGCCCGCTGCAGACGGGGACCTACAAGGGCCGTCTCTACGCCGCCCCTTCGACCAGCAACACCCAACTGCTCTGGTACCGCACCGACCGGGTGAGCACGCCCCCCCGGACGTGGGACGAGATGATCGACACGGCCGTGTCCCTGGGCCGCCAGACGGGGGAGCCCAACTACGTCGCCGTCCAGGGCAACCGCTACGAGGGCTACACCGTGTGGTTCAACGCCTTGCTGGAATCGGCCGGTGGCACAGTGCTGGGTGAGGGCACGGGCCCCGTGCCGCCTGTCTCGCTCGAACAGGGCCCCACCTCGACGGCCCTGGGTGTGATCTCCAAGCTGGCCCGGTCCCCGGCTGCCGACCCGTCGTTGTCGACCAGCACCGAGGACACCACCCGGCTGGCGTTCCAGGCGGGGCGGGCCACGTTCATGGTGAACTACCCGTTCGTCTACCCCAGCGCCCAGCGCGACGCCCCCGAGGTGTTCGCCAACATGGGCTGGGCCCGTTACCCGGCGGTGGTGGCCGGCCAGCCCAGCCGGCCCCCGCTGGGGGGCATCAACCTGGGGGTGGGGGCGTTCTCCCGCAAGTCCGACCTGGCCTTCGACGCCGTGGAGTGCCTGATCAGCGAGCAACACCAGGTGAACGCGGCGGTCAAGGGCGGGCTGCCCCCCACCCTCGACGCCGCCTACGACCGGCCCGAGATGCGTGAGGCCTACCCGTTCGGCGACATGATCCGCGAGTCGCTGCGTGACGCCGCCCCCCGGCCCGTGGCCGCTGCCTACAACGACGTGTCCCTGGCCGTCCAGCGCACGCTCCACCCGCCTCGCAGCGTCGACCCCGAACGCACCGCCCGCGCCCTGCGAGACCTGGTCGACCGGGCCGTCAAGGGCGAGGCCCTCCTGTGACGGGCCGGCCTGCCCGCCGACGAACCGGTGTGCCGAACGCGCCGGGTCTGGAGCGCTCGGCACACCGGTCGGGGGGTGGAGGGGCGTGACCGCGCCCGTGGTCGTCACCGAGCGGGCCCGCGAGGAACGCAAGCTGGGGTGGATGCTGTGCGCTCCGGCGGTGGCGGTGATGCTGGCCGTCACGGCCTACCCGCTGGCCTACTCGGTGTGGCTGTCGATGCAGCGCTACGACCTGCGGGTGCCCGACGCCCGGGGGTTCGTGGGGCTACGCAACTACGTCACCGTCCTCAGCTCGGAGCTGTGGTGGCAGGACCTGCTGACCACGGTGATCATCACGGTCGTCACCGTCAGCCTCGAGCTGGTGGTGGGCATGGGACTGGCCCTGTTCATGCACCGGGCCATCTTCGGGCGCCGGACGGTACGCACCTCGATCCTCATCCCCTACGGGATCATCACCGTGGTCGCCGCCTTCGCCTGGCAGTACGCCTTCACCCCCGACCTCGGGTTCGTCAACACCTGGCTGAACACCGACCGGGCGTGGCTGACCGAGCGGGGGACGTCGTTCCTCGTCATCACCCTGACCGAGGTGTGGAAGACCACCCCGTTCATGTCGCTTCTCCTGCTGGCCGGGCTGGCCATCGTGCCCGAGGAGCTTCAGGAGGCGGCCAAGGTGGACGGGGCGTCGGCCTGGCAGCGGTTCTACAAGGTGACGCTGCCGACCATGAAGGGGGCCGTGCTGGTGGCCCTGCTGTTCCGCACGCTCGACGCCTTCCGCATCTTCGACACCGTGTTCATCCAGACCCGGGGGGCCAACGACACCGAGACCGTCTCGATGCTCGGCTTCAACCAGCTCATCAACCGGGTGAACCTGGGCGTGGGTTCGGCGGTGTCGGTGCTGCTGTTCCTGGCGGTGATCGCCATCGCCTTCCTGTTCGTCAAGGGGTTCAGAGCCGACCTCGGCCAGGTGAGAGGGGACAAGTGACGCGCGAGCAGCGGGACAAGGCTTTCTGGACGATCGGCACCGTGATCATCGTCGCCTACGCGCTGGCGCCGGTGGCGTGGATCGCCTCGCTCTCGCTCAAGAAGGGCGACGCCCTGACCGACGGCCGGTTCATCCCCCGGTCGGTCACCTTCGACAACTACCGGTCGATCCTCCAAGCCGGCGAGTTCACCCGGCCCCTGCGCAACTCCATCGGGGTGGCGCTGATCGCCACCCTGCTGGCCGTGGCCCTGGCCACCCTGGCGGCTTACGCCATCGCCCGCCTGCGCTTCCCGGGCAAGAAGGCGGTGCTCACCGGGGCGCTGGCCATCGCCATGTTCCCGCCCATCTCGATCATCGGCCCGCTGTTCGACATGTGGCGGTCCCTGGGCCTCTACGACACGTGGGCCGGCCTGGTCATCCCCTACATGACCTTCACGCTGCCGCTGGCCATCTGGACGCTGTCGGCCTTCTTCCGGGAGATCCCCTGGGAGCTCGAGCAAGCCGCCCAGGTCGACGGGGCCACCCCCTTCGAGGCCTTCCGCAAGGTGATCGTGCCCCTGGCCGCCCCGGGTGTGTTCACGGCCGCCATCTTGGTCTTCTTCTTCGCCTGGAACGACTTCCTGTTCGCCATCTCACTGACCTCGACGGACACGTCGCGCACGGTCCCCGCGGCCTTGGCCTTCTTCACGGGCGACTCCCAGTTCGAGCAGCCCACGGGCTCGATCGCGGCCGCGGCCGTGGTCGTCACCATACCCATCGTCGTCATGGTGCTGGTCTTCCAGCGCCGCATCGTGGCCGGCCTGACCGCCGGCGCGGTCAAGGGCTGAGAAAGGAGGGGCGCCGGCTGTGGCCCCCATCACCATCGAGCACGCCACCAAGCGCTACCCCGACGGCACCGAGGCGGTGAGCGACGTCAACCTCGAGATCGCCGATGGGGAGTTCGTGATCCTGGTAGGCCCCTCGGGGTGCGGCAAGTCGACCCTGCTGCGCATGATCGTCGGCCTCGAGGACATCTCCGACGGCGAGATCCGCATCGGCGACCGGGTGGTCAACGACCTGCCACCCCGGGCCCGAAACCTGGCCATGGTCTTCCAGAACTACGCCCTCTACCCCCACTTGACGGTGAGAGAGAACATGGCCTTCCCGTTGAGGTTGGCCAAGGTGCCCGAAGATGAGATCAGGCGCCGGGTGGAGGACGCCGCTCAGGTGTTGGAGCTGGTAGACCACCTCGACCGCAAGCCTGCCAACCTGTCCGGGGGCCAGCGCCAGCGGGTGGCCATGGGGCGGGCCATCGTCCGGGAACCGGCTGCCTTCTTGCTCGACGAGCCCCTCTCCAACCTCGATGCCAAGTTGAGGGTGCAGATGCGGACGGAGATCGCCCGCCTCCAGGGCCGGCTCAAGACGACCACCGTCTACGTGACCCATGACCAGACCGAGGCCATGACCCTGGGCGACCGGGTGGCCGTGCTGCGCAAGGGGGTGGTGCAGCAGGTGGCCTCACCCCGCGAGCTCTACCAGCACCCGGTGAACCTGTTCGTGGCCGGCTTCATCGGCTCGCCGGCCATGAACTTCCTGCCCGCCGAGGTGGCCGGGGGAGAGGTGAGGCTCCCGATGGTCTCGTTCCCGGCGCCCGGGGAGTGGCGCGACCGGCTGGGCGGGGACCGCTCCTTGATCGCCGGCATCCGTCCCGAGGACTTCCACGACGCCGCTCTGGGCGACCAGCCCGACGGCGTACCGTCGTTCACCACCAAGGTCGAGGTCATGGAGTGGCTGGGGGCCGAGCAGTACGCCTACTTCCCGGTGGCCCAGCAGCAACGGTCGAGCGAGCTGGCCGACCTGGCCCGGGAGCTGGAGACGGTGGAGTCACCCGGGTCGGGCTCGATGGTGGTGGCCCGCCTCGACGCGGCCAGCGACATCAGGGCGGGCCGGGAGTCGGTCCTGTGGTTCGACCCGGCCCGGCTGCACCTGTTCGACCCCTCCTCGGGTGACAACCTCACGGGCGCGGCGGCTGGATGAGCCGAGCGGCGACGCCGGCGCCGGGGGTCAGCGGCGACTTCCGGGGGGGAGCCGGCGTAGGCGCTCGATCACCTCGTCGGTCCAGGCGTGGGTACGCAGGAGGCGGAAGCGTTCCGCACCCAGGCGCAGGTAGGCCTCGGTCTCGGTGCGGCGGCCCACGAGGCCGGCGGCCCGGAGCGTGGTGACCACGGGTTCGTACTCCTCTTCGAACCAGCGCCGGGCCAACTCGGTCCGCCCCACCAACCCGCCGTCTTCGAGGCTGCGGCGGTAGCCCCACGCCTCGACGCCCTCGGCCAGCAGCGCGTAGTCCCACCCGTCGTGCAACTCGATACGGGCGAGGGCGGTGGGGGGCAACGGCACCCGCTCCCGGAACACCCGCCGGTGGTCGATCAGGGGAAGGTCGGCGGGCGACGCCTGGGCCGGAGGCGCCTCGGCGGTGAGGACCTCGGTGACGACTGCGTCGATCGTGTTCTGGCCCAGGGCGCGCGCCACCGAGACGCGGTGGTGGCCGTCGCGAACGAAGTGCAGTAGCCCCACCCGGTAGAGGTCGACCGCCGGCAAGGCCACGCCCCGGCGGGAGGCGGCCGCCAGGCGTTCCCATCGCTGGCGGGTGTGAAGGTTGGTCGGGCGGAACTGGCGGTCGAACCCTTTGGCCCGATCGACGGTGCCGACGATGGTCGTGATGTCGACCGTCTGGTGCCCGAGGTCCCGCTGGCCGACTCGGCCCAGTGCCCGGGTCACGTCCTCGAACACGAGCATGTCACCGGCCTCGGGTGGGCGGCGCCGGGCCCGGTCGCGCATGCGGTCGAGCCGGCCCTGGCGCTGCACGCGGTTGAAGTCGTCGCGGGCGTCGGCATCGGGAAAGCCCGTGCTCACCGTTCCTTGCTAGCACCGCCGGCGGTCGGTGGCCGACGCCTCACGTCAGACGCGGTGCTCAGACCAGGAGGGCGGCGACGGTCTCGACGGCCTCCGCCGGCAGGGCCCCGGCATCGACAGTGGCATCGGCTCCCGCGATGTCACGGCCCGCCGACGTGATGGCCACCACCGGGACGGCGGCCACCGCGCTGGCCCTGAGCCCGGCCACCAGCGCTCGCCCCGCGGTCCCAGTGGCGTCGACCAGGACCAGGGTGGGCAGTAGCTCCCAACACCCTTGCGGCTCCAGGCCCTCGAGGTCGACGAGGTGGACGCGGCAGTCCTCCAGCCCGGGCCCCAAGGCCGCCGCCAGCTCGGCGGTCACGCCCACGGCCAGCACGGTGCGGCTGGCCTCTCCGGCCAGGCGGCGGGCCCCCCGGGACGAGGCGTTGACGCCGTGGGTGATCGAGAACCCGGCGCCCGACGCCCCGCCGTCGCCTGACGCCCCACCATCGGCCAGGGAGAAGAAGCTCTCCTCGGTGGCCCGGGCGTTGAGGGCGGCCTCCCCGGTCTCGCGGTCGGTGGACCACAGGGCCCACGAGATCCCCGCCAGGTCCAAGTTGGTGTAGACGACGGTGGTCATGGCCGGCAGGTCGGACCCGACCCGGCTGAGGCCTCGGGCCGTGAGAGCCGCGGTCAGGCGGTCAGTTGCCCCGGGGCCCGAGGGTGGGTGTTCGTCACGGACGAGGATGGCCACGGGGGAGACCCGGTAGGCCAGGGCCCACCAGCCCTCCAGCTTTAGGGCGCCTTGCTCGACGTGGAGCGTCGGCCCGAAGACCGCTCCCGCCCCGGTTGCGATGAACGCATCGACCACCTCGTCATCGTCCATGGCAAAGACTAGTTGCGCGTCTGCCCTGCGCCCGCCCCTTCCTTGTTGGAACTCCTCTCCGACAGTGTTGGAAAGTCTGGCCAGCCTTTGCCGCTTCTGTTGGAACGAGGGCCGTCAGGGCCGGGCCGTCGGTGAGGAAAGTGGGGTCTCGACCGACGCCCGGAGACTTGGCCCGTGATCTCCAACACGCTACGAATTCCCAGGTCAGGAGTGGTCGAGGGTCGGGTTGAAGGCGGGGTCGGGCCGGGGCCGGGATGCTTGCCGGGGGGAGGGCCCGGTGGTAAACCTCCGCCTGTCCGAGGGGCGCGCCGCGCCTACCGGGGACTAAGGGGACAAATAGGTATGGGGACGACGGGCGAGGCCTGCGGGGAGGTGCGGACGCTGAGGCGTGCCGCTCTCGCGCTCGCGGCCGCCGCCACCATGGTCGTCCTGATGTGGTCAGGGACGTCGTCAGCCGAGGAGGTCCGCTCCTCGGGTGACGGCACGCCCACCGTCGAGGCACCGGTGGCCGGGCCCGACGCCCCCGCTCCGGTCCCCGACGCCCCCGTGCTGGCCGCTCCGCCCGAGGTCCCGCCCACGACCGTGGCCTCACCGCCGACGACCGTCGCCGGCGCGCCCACGGCCTCGACGGTGACGACCGTGGTGGTCGCCCGGGGCCAGACGGTGATCGAGATCCGGTCGGCAGCTCCCACCGCCGGTGGCGAGGGAGGTTCGTCCCAGGTCGTCATCCAGAGCTCGTCGGCTGGCACCGGCTCGCCATCGTCTTCGAACGTCTCGACCTCGACCAGCAACTCGGTCAACGCCTCCCCGCTCGGCGATGGCCCGCCCTCCTCGCCGTCCAACACCTCCGCCGCCCCGGCGGGCGCCGCCGCCCAGTCTGGTGCCGGGGGCGTACCGGGGTCGCCGGTCGCGGGGCCGGCCGAGACCGACTACGCCCGGGGCATCCTGGCTGCGGCCCGGGCCGAGGAGACAGCCAGCGACACCAACAAGGGCGCTCTTCGCAGCGACCTCACCTTCACTCGTTCGGCCCCCGGCTGCCGAGGGTTCTCCGGCTTGGCCGCCGTCCTCCCCGGCGCCACCGGCTGCGCTCCGGCGCCCGCCGCTCCGGCACCCGTCAGCGGGGGGGCCACCAGCGGGCTAGCCATCGCCCTCGGTTCGGCCGCCACCTGCGTGGCCGCCGGCACCTCGAAGCGGTCCTCGTGCGGCAGCGGCGCTTCGGCGGTCAGCGCCGGGGCCGTGGCCGCGGCGGCCGCTGACCGGGCCCGCCCGGCGGCGCCCGCGGCGACCGATCTCGTGCTCGCCTCCAACGGCATCGCCATCAACGGGGAAGGACGAGCAGGCACCTCCGGCAGCACCGGCAACAACCCGGGTGCTGCCCACGGCAACCAGATGTCCAACACCTTCTCCTCACTCTCGGGCGGCAACTCCAGTTCCAACAGCTCGGCCTCGGGTGGTCCCGGCGGCGGCTCCTCGCTCCTGGCGACCCAGTCCTCCCTTTCCGGGCCCACCGGCCACAGCGGTTCGTCGGCCGGTGCTTCCAACAGCGGTGCAACCGGCGGTGCCACTTCGGTGGCCGGCTCCAGCCCCAGCGCCCTCAGCGGCAGCTCGGGCAGCACGGGCGCTACCTCGCCCGCACTCTCCTCTCCCTCAGCCCAAGGCGCGGGCCTGCTGGGCAGCGCCGTCGCCACGTCCGGCGACGCCACCAGCGGCTCCTCGGGCGACAGCGGTCCCACCGGCGACGCCACTGCCGTGGGCAACGCCACCTCGTCGGCCAACACGGGCGCATCGTCGTCGGCCGACGCCACCTCGGGTGCCTCCGGCAACGCTTCCAACACGGTCGTGGCCACGGTCATCGGCGGCAACGGTGGGGCGGGCGGGACGTCGGTCGCCATCGCCGGTCCCGGCGGGGCGGCCGTCAACGTCGGCGGCGGCCCGTCGTCGGCCACCGGTGGTCCCTCGGTGGCCACCTCGTCGGCCGTCGGCGGGGGCGGGGGCCGGGCCGAGGCCGACATCACCATGGCGGCCACGTCCGGCTCCACCGGTGCGGCCACGTCACAGACCTCGGCCACCAACACCGGGGCCACGGGCAACGCCACTTCGTCGGCCGTGTCCAGCCCGGTGGCGACCTCGGGCGACAGCGGCCCCACGGGCAGGACGGGCGAGGCCACCTCCACGGCCACCGCCACCAACACCGCCCTGCTGGGCTCGGCCGTCGCCGCCGGCGGCGATGCCACCTCGGGCGACAGCGGCGACAGCGGTGCCACCGGTGACGCCACGGCCACCGGGGACGCGGCCTCTTCGGCCAACACGGGCGCGGCGGCCGTCGGGACGGCCGGCTCGGGTGCGTCGGGTGACGCACTCAACGCGGCGGACGTCTTCGCCGGGGCGGGCGACGGCGGCCCGGGCGGGGCGCTGGCCGTCGCCGCCTCGGGGCCGGGAGGGCCGGCCCTCAACGTCGTCGCCGCGGGCGCCGGTGCCACCTCGTCGGCCACCGGCGGGCCGTCGGTCGCGACCACGTCGGCCGGCGGTGGTCACGGCGGCCCCTCGTCCACCACGATCACTCCCGAGGCGGTCAGCGGGGCTTCGGGCGATGCCACCGCCCAGTCCTCGGCCACGAACACGGGCGACACCGGCCACGCCACGTCCGCGGCGGGCGCCGACCCCCGGGCCGCGAGCGGAGCCTCCGGGCCGACCGGGGACACGGGCGACGCCTCGACGTCGGCCACCGCCACCAACCACGCCATCTTGGGCACGGCGGTCGCAACCGCCGGAGAGGCGACCACGTCGTCCTCGGGTGACAGCGGCCCGACGGGGGACGCCTCGTCGTCGGCCTCGGCCGGTTCCGCGGCCAACTCGGGGGCCGAGGCGATCGCCGGCTCGGCCTCGGGGGGGACGGGTACCGCGCTGAACCTGACGGGCGCGGCCAGCTTCGGGGGGGCGGGCGCCGACGGCGGGGCGGCCGTGGCGCTCGCCGGCCCCGGAGGGACGGCCGTCAACGTGACGGCCACCGGTGCGGCTACTGACCAGTCGGCCTCCGGGGGCCCGGCCGTGGCCACCACCGCGGCCGGCGCGGGCGACGGCGGCGGTTCGTCCGTCGACGCCTCCCCGCTGTCGAGCTCGGGTGCCTCAGGTGCCTCGGACGCCCAGTCGTCGGCCACCAACTCGGGCGACACGGGCAACGCCAGCTCCACGGCCGCCTCCGCCCCGGTGTCGGCCTCTGGCCCCTCGGGGGCCACCGGCAGTACCGGCTCGCCCACCTCGTCGGGGGCGTCCGTACAGGCGGCCCTGGGCCTGTTGGCCATCGCCTCCCCGCGCCGCCGCCGCACCGTCGTGGCGACCGTGTTGCCCGTCGACGTCGACCTCCTGACCGTCCGGGCAGCCGCCGCTTCCGCCGGCGACCAGCCGCCCGCGGCTTGCCCGACGGACCATTCCGGCTATCGCGCCCACGCCGGGCCTAATGTGGGCCGTTCTTCTCATGCCGGGGAGGCGGTCACACCACCCGGAAGCAGCCCACCCCGGGCCGGACCACCCGGCCCACCCGGTGCGAACGGCCCTCCGGGGCCATGGCACCGAGCAGGGACCGCAGTCGCCAGCAGTACGCCAGTTACAAGTGCAGTGCCGAGCGAAGAGGACGAGATCTGATGAACGCAAGCAAGGGTGACGGGATGGGCATGAACCGCAAGCCGGGGATGGTGGGCGCCTTCCTGGCGACGATCCTGGCGTTCCTGGGCGCCGGGCCGGCCGTGGGCCAAGAGGCCACGGGCGACACCACGGCCCTGGTGCCCCCGGCACCCGACGGCACCACCCCGGGGGCCGAGGTCGGCCCCGCCCTGCTGGAGGCCCCGCCGGTGGTCACGACCGTGCCCGCCTCCGAGCCGGCCCCGACGCCCCAGCTCACCGGCAACACGCCGGCCGACAGCCACACCACGGGCGACACCGGGGCCTCGACCTCGGCGGGCAACGCCACGTCGCGGTCCAACTCGGGCGCCAGCTCGAGCGCCCAGAGCCAGTCCGGCCCCACGGGGGCGGCCCAGAACTCCACCAACGTGGCCGCCAGCGGGGGCGGCGGCGGGGGCGGGGGCACCTCGGGCCCGGTGGCCGCGGGCGGCGGGGCGGCGGTCAACGTCACCCCCGGCCCGGGCACGGCCAGCGCCACGGGCGGCGCCTCGGTGGCCACGGGCACGGCCGGCGGGGGCGCCGGCGGGGGGGCCACCGTGGCCCTGACCCCGGT
>JBFMCT010000010.1 GCA_040754375.1 Actinomycetota bacterium | reverse complement strand
CCCAGCCCGCGAGTTGGGGTGAACGAAACGCATGGGCAGATCTCACGGCCTCCGCTGGGCAGTTCTGATGGCCACGACCGGGCAGTTCCGCTGGCCGCCTATGGGCAGGACGAGATGGCCCTTGACATTCCGGGACGCCTGGTACCTGTCGCGCAAGGCTGGGCCCGCGAGGATCGCACATAGGTGTTCGCCAGATGCGACATCGACACCGGGCAACCCGAACTGCATAGAGTCGCCCATACGCCACACAGTAGACGCGCTTCGCGCGTGACGAGGACGAACTATCGGCGGCGATTGGTCCCGCCAGGACGAGGTTTCACCGACAACCCGGCGCACATGATGGCCTATGACCGCAGCCAAGTTTGCCGGGGGCGATCACGAGGGTACGGACGAGGGCACGGCCCTTCACCCCGCCACGGTGGTGACAGACGTCACCAAACGCGCTCATCGGGCGAGCGCTCAGGTCCAGCAGCCGGCGGTGCGGCAGCTCGTTGCTCAGCTCACTCCCGCCGCGGCGCGCCTGGTAAAGGTCGCGGCCGTACTGGGGCCGTGCTTCTCGCTCGACGTGCTGAGCGACGTCATGGGCGAACCGGTCGGGGCCTTGCTCCCGTCGATCGACGAAGCGGTGGCGGCCGGGGCTTTCATCGTGTTCCCGACGACCGTCGGGTTCCGCCACGAAGCGGTACGAGATGCGCTCTACGCCGAGGTCCCCGAGCCGGCGCGGCGGGCCCTGCACCGCCAGATCGGCACCACGCTGCTCGGCCGGGGGGGATCGGCCGTCGCAGCCGCCCGGCATCTCCTCGAAAGCGCCCGCGAAGGAGACTGCATAACCCTGGACTGCCTGGACCGGGCCTCGGCCGAGGCCTTGGCCGACTCGCCGGCGGCGGCCGCCGACCTGGCCCTGCGGGCGCTGACCCTGACTTTACCGGCCGACGAACGCCGGCTTGCGCGTGGTCTGTTCACCGTCGACGCCCTCGTACGGGCCCAGCGACTGGAGGAGGCGGCGGCGCTGGCCCGCTCGGTGCTCGTCGACCCGGCTCTGGCGGCTGACGCCCGGGCGCAGTTGCGCCTCACCCTGTCGTCCATCCTCTTCGGGAGCGGCCTCCCCGCCGAAGCGGAGGCCGAGGCCGAGAAGGTGCTGGCCGAGCCGGATCTGGACGAGTCCCTCTACGCCGGGGCGGAGATCTCCCGGTTGTTCGCCATCCTGGCCGAGGACGATCTGCCCCGCGCCCGGCGGCTGGCCGAGTCCATCCTGGCCGGCGAGCCCGAGTGCCGGGGAGACGCCGCCCTGGCCGGGGCGCTGATGGCGCTCTCGTTCCTGGCCTGGCGCGAGGGCCAGGTCGCCGACGCGCTCGGGCTCCTGCGGGCCGCTGTCCGTCGCGCCGACCGCGGGCCGGTCGAGGGACGTCGCGTCCATCCGCACCTCTGCCTGGCCGCCAAGCTCACCGCCCTGGGGGAGTTCGAGGCCGCTGACGGCGCCGTCACCCAGGGCGAGTTGGGCACGACGGCAACCGGCGACACGGTCTGGGCGTCGGCGCCCGACGTGTTCCGCGCCCGCCTCCGCCTCGCCGCAGGCCGGCTGGACGAGGCCCAGGCCCACGCCGAGGCCGGCCTCCTTCACGCCGAGGCGACGGGCTGCCGCTTCTTGGTCCCGATGGCCCTCTCGGTGCTGGCGGCCGTCGCCCTCCAGCGCGGCGACATCGGTGACGCCGTCCGGTACCTCGCCCGCAGCCAGGTGGGGCCGCCGTCCACCCGCGCCGTGTTCGCACCCACGATCTACTCCTGGGTCGAGGCCCAGTTGGCGGCAGCGGAGGGCGACCGGGAGCGTGCTCTGCGCGCCCTGGCGAGCAACGGCATGGGTACGGCCGGGGTCGCTTCTCTGCTCGTCGAGGAGGCGGCCGCCGCCGCCTTCGTGGTGCGCTTGGCGCTTGCTGCCGGCGACCGGTCGCAAGCCCAGGCCGTGGTGGCGTGCGCCCAGCGCCTGGCCACCCACCCAGGCGACGGTGGCGCCTGCTACCCGGCCCTGATTGCCGCCGCCGAGCACGCCCGGGGCCTTCTCGAGCGCGACCCGCAGATACTGCTGCGGGCGGCCGCGACCCACCGCCACCCGTGGGCCGCCGCGTCTGCCCTGGAGGACGCAGGGACCATTCTCGCCGAGCGGTCCGACCTCTCCGGCGCCATCGGCTGCTGGGAGAGCTCGCTCGACACCTACCAGGCGTGCGGGGCCGCACGGGACTCGTCCCGGGTGCGTGCCCGGTTGAGGGAGGCCGGCGTCCGCCGCCGGCACTGGCGGCACGCCGATCGCCCCATCTCGGGATGGGGCAGCCTTACCGACGGGGAGCTACGGGTGGCCGACCTGGTGGCCGAGGGGCTCACCAACCCCCAGGTCGGCGAGCGCATGTTCGTCTCGCGCCACACCGTCGACTTCCACCTTCGCCAGATCTTCCGCAAGCTCGCAATCTCGTCGCGAGTCGACCTCACGCGGTTGGTAATGGTGCACGCGGCGGCAAAGGCATGACCTGCCTTCGCCCCTGCTACGCGGGGTGGGGCTGTTTGCCGATGCCGGATGGTTTCGCGATTGGCTGATTCGGCCACGTCAAGAGCGAGTGGCCGCACCTGGAGGACATCACCGACCCCGTGGTCCTCGAGGCCGAACTGGCGAGGGTCAGGACCGAATACAACGGGGTGCGCCTTCACGAGGCCATCGGCTACATCACCCCGAACGACGAGCACGAGGGCCGTGGCGAGACAATCCGCGAGGCCCGCCGGCAGGGTCTCGCCCGAGCCCGAGAGGAGCGGCTCGCTTACCATCGCCGGACCGACACCGAGACCACCGAGGCGACCCCATGAGTTGGTTCACTTCCAGCCCGGGTTCCGCGGTTAAGTCAGACAGACCGCAATTCGGAACCTACGGCGAGCGGTTGTCGCTCCAGTGGGGCGTCGCAAAGTCGACGTCCAAGTTTTGTCCGAAGGTGCCGTTGTAAACTTCGAACCGCAATTTCGAGTGAGGTGCGTAGCCCTGTGCGATCAGTCCGTAGACGCTCCAGCCTCCGAGAGGAACCGTGATGTTGCGGGCGGCAGGCTCGTCGCCGTTGATCCCAAGCCCCCACAGGGCGAGAGTCACGGGGCAGGGGATTTGGGCGTTGCATCGGAGCGCCACCTCGGCGGTGAACACGTGGTTCGAAGCAACGGGGAAATTGACATCCTGCAGCGCCACGTCGACGGCGCCGGCGGCGACGACGTGGAGGCCGAGTCGTCCCGCTCGGCCGGGGCGCTACGTGCTGGCCACCAGCCTCACGCCGGCGCAGGCCACCACGGCCCGGTGGTCGTCGCCTACCGCCGCCTGCTCGAGGTCGAGCGGCGCTTCCGGGTGCTCAAGGACTTCCTGCACCTGCGGCCCGTCTACCACTGGACCGAGGACCGCGTACGCGGCCACATCGCCATCTGCGTCTACGCCGCCGTCATCGAGTCCCTCATGGCCGCCGACCTGCGGGCTGCGGACGTGCGCGACCCTGACCTCGACGACCAGCACCTCAGCCCGGCCCGGGCGATGCGGGAGCTCGCCCGCGTCCACGCCGTCGTGCTCGACGCCGGCGGCAGGTGCATCGAGCTTATGACCCGCCGGTCGGCCTTGCAGGCGGACATCGACGCCTTCGGGGGTCGTGGGGCCGGGCCCGCATCGCGTAGGAGCAGATCAACCGGCCCTTGTAGTGACAAACACCCTCGATCGCGCCCCGCTGACCAGCATGTTCGCGATCACCGTGTCAAAGTCGAGTCAAGGGACTCGTCGCGAGCCAGGTCATGATGTCGACCGCGCAGGTATCATTCGATTGTGCGGAGCGCGACAAATCGGGACACCCGTTCTGACGATGATGGTGACATGCCAGTGTGGGGAGGTCGCAGCCGGTGGTGGATCGGCGTTGGCGCGACGATCCTCGTAGTGGTACTCGTCGGGGTTGCGCTGTATGCGTTCTCCGAGATGGCAGCAAGGACCGCGGACATTCCGTGCCGGTACAGGGAAGAACGCGAGGGCACCGGCTTCGAGACCGCCCACGGACTGACCCCGGATGAGTTCACAGCGGGGCGCAAGCTGTCCTTCGTCGTGCGGCAGGTCGATGTACCGGGAACGGAGCCCAGCACGATCGTCCGAGTCTCCCGCTGCGGTGTCCCACAAGGCGTCGATGTCGTGGTGTACGTAGCCACGCGTACTTGACCTCATGTAGGCGGGCGACGCACCGCTCGACCACGCGCGCCACTGCGCACTCTCGTGGCGCCATGGCGCCATGCGCCACCACGCGGCGGCGGCCCATGCAAGGACCACTCTCTCGACGCGATCGAGCTGGGGTGGCGTCCATCCGCTGGTGTAGAAGTCGACGGGCGTAGGTTCCTTCGAAGAGCTACCAACTCACGAAGGAGGACCTACACCCTGACCGAACGAGTATCCCCCAGCCAGAGCATCCGCGCCGAGATTGACGACCTGATCGCCGGCGCCGAGCGGGGCAGCCTGCTCGATGCCTACAAGCACCGGATCATCCGGCAGTACCTGATCCTCGACGAGAGCGGCGACGCGCACGTGGCCGGCAACGGTGGGTCGCTCCAGCCGCTGCCGGTCGGCGACGCCCTCGGCGCCATCGGCGACGAGTCGCCCTCCACCTGGCCCGTCGCCGCCCCGTCTTGGCGGCCGCCATCACCACCCGGTCCGCCACGGTGGGTATGCCGAGCGGGTGGGTCTCGCCCGGCTTGCCCGGCTTGGGGATGTGGACCCTCCGCAGGGGCTTCGGGCGATACCTCTTACCCCGCCGCTCTGCGGCGAGCCCGTCGAGGAAGGCTCGCACTCCCTGGACGCCTCCGTCGGCGATGTGAGTGATGCTCACGCCGTCGACGCCGGGGGCCCCTGGTTGGTGGCCACGTCGATCCAGGCCCGCCACATCACGTCGCTGCGGGCGAGGTGGTCGTAAAGGGCGTGGAACCGACGCTCTGGGTCTTGCTTGGCACTGCGATACAGCACGCGTTGGAGCGCTCGAACCTTGTCCACGCCCTCGGCGTGGCTGACGGACCTAGCCGATCGCTCGGCACTCATCAGGGCTCCTCGCCTCCTTCGTCGTGCACCGGTGAAGCAGGGGCCCTTCGCTCAGGCCGGGTTGTGTTGTCCCAGCCGTCGTCGCTACTACGACCCCCTCCGACTCCCTCTCGGCCGCCCGCCACTTCCCGTCGACGGTTATAGGCGGGCTCGCTCCCGCCCCCGCAGGGCGGGGCCGAGGAGGGCCTCTCCAGTTCCCACGAAAACCGTCTGACCGTTCCACGCCCCCTACGCCGGAGGGTCCTTCGGCGCCCGCTCCAAGTTCCCAGGCGCCTTCCGTGGCCTTCGCCGTCGCTGGTAGCGGCTCGGCTCCCTCTGGGTCCCACTTGCCTGGGCAAAATGACGCTTAACCCGCCTTCGCCACTGCTGCGCGGGGTGGGGCTTTGCCGATACCGGATGGTTGACGACACCTTCCCAAGGCCCCGTTGCGGCACAAGCAGCCGTAGCGGTAGCTCAGGAGGCGGTTGAAGGTGAAGGGCGCCCGTCGACGGTTCGAGCCTCCTGGGGGGGCGACCCGTCCCCGGCCAGGTGCTGGTGGACGAGGCGCACCGCCATGGCGCCCTCGCCGACGGCGGCCGCCACCCGCTTGATCGAGCCGCTGCGAACGTCCCCAGCCGCGAACACGCCGGGCAGGTTCGTCTCCAGCGCCACCGCGTGGAGGTCGCCGGAGCCGTCGCGCGCGCCGGTCCCGGTGAGCACAAAGCCGTCCTCGTCGAGCTCGACCTGGCCGGCGAGCCAGTCGACGTGAGGGTCGGCCCCGATGAACACGAACAGGGCGCGCGCCGGGACCTGCAGGCGTTCGCCGGTCTGGTTGTTCTCGGCGACGACCGCCTCGAGGACCTCTTGGCCGACGAGCTCACGCACTTCGGTGTGGCGCAGGACCTCGACGTTCGGGTTGCGTTCGATCTGGTCGACGAGGTAGCGGGACATGTCCTTGCCCAGGTCCCCGCCCCGGATCAGCAGGCGTACGCAGGCCGCGTGCCTGGTGAGCGACAGGGAGGCCTGGCCTGCCGAGTTCCCGCCGCCCACGACCACGACCGGGTCGGACCGGCACATCTGCGCTTCGACCTCGGTGGCGGCGTAGTACACACTCGTGGGTTCGAACTCCTCGAGCCGCGGCACGGGTAGCCTGCGGTAGCGCGCACCGGTGGCCAGCAGGAGGGTGCGGCCCGCCACCTGTTCACCGCCCTCGAGGTGGACGACGTAGTGGCCGTCAACGCGCTCGAGAGACGAGGCCTTCAACGGCACGGTGATCCGGGCCCCGAACCGCTCGGCCTGGACGACCGCTCGCTCGGCCAGTTCCGGACCGGAGATCCCGGCCGGGAACCCGAGGTAGTTGTCGATGCGGGGGGAAGTGCCGGCCTGGCCACCGGTCGACACGCCGTCGACGACCACGGTGTCCAGGCCCTCGGAGGCACCGTAGACGGCGGCTGCCAAGCCGGCAGGTCCGGCGCCGACGACCACGAGATCGCACAGCTCGCCGGCCGAGTGGGGAGCGACCAGCCCGGCGGCCCGGGCGAGGTCGGCGTTGGAGGGGTTCCGCAGGATGTCGCCACCGGGGCAGACGATGACGGGGGTTTCGTGGGGCTCGACGCCCAGCCGGCGAAGGAGAACCTCCGACGACGGGTCCTCCTCGAGGTCGATCCAGCGGTGGGGGGCCGCGAACTCGCGCAGCCTCCGGGTGTCGGGCGAATGCCGGGACCCCAGGATCTTGAACCCGGCTCCCATCCCGATGAGGGCCCAGCGCCGGAGGAGGCAGGACCGCAGGATGAGGTCGCCCAAGACAGCGTCGCGCGCCACGACCTCACGTAGCTGGTGCAGCGGCACGGCGAGGACCTCCCCGGGCTGCTGCACGACGGCCGACACCAGAGTGACCTGGCCCGTGAGCAGGCCGACCTCGCCGAGGAAGCGCCCGGGGCCGTGGACGCTCAGCACCCTGTCCTCGGCGCCGTATCCCTCCACGATCGCCACTGCCCCGGTGAGGACCACGTAGAGCTCGGAGACCCGCTCTCCCGCGTTGAACAGCACGTCACCGGTCTGCGTTGTCCGCCGTTCGCCGTACCGCTCCAGGCTGCGGATCTGCTCTTCATCGAGCCGCGGATGGGCCCCGGAGCCATCCGGCGTCTCGTGCGGCCCGGCCGGCTCGCCGTCCATCTACAGGAGCCGCCCGCGAACACTCTCGGGTCGGCCGATCAGCACGCTTGAGCCGCATGCCAGCTTCCGCCAGACAATTGTCGAACCGGTCGAGCAGGCTTGGCTCTCGCACCCCTGTTCCGTCGCCATGAGAGACTCTCGCCCGCCCGGCCCGGCCCGCACATCCCGCGATCGCGTGGTCCGGCCCGCCGGCCGGCCTTCGGGCTGGTCGCCAACGCAGCCTGGTTCGACGCGATCACGATGCCGCATGAGCTCGTCGTTGCGCGAACTACGTACTCACGGGATGCAGGGCCCTGCTCAAGCCGTCAGGCTCTACAAGGCGGGGCCGCGAAGCTCAACAGCTCGGGGCATACCGCGGTCGTGGGCCAAAGGCGGGGCTCACGAGGAGGGCGGCAGATGGAACAGGAGTGGCCATCACCGAGGGCCTGCCCCGGTGAGCGCGGGCCCGGACATCAGGAGGTGACGCAATGGCCGAGACGGTGACGCTGGCACAACTCGACGCGATCCTGGCCGAAATGGCCGGCGACTGGAGCCTTGATCCAGCACACACGTCGGTCGAGGTTCCCGTCCGCCACATGATGGTCGCGACAGTTCGCGGTCGCATGCAGGCGACGCTCGGGGCCCTTCACGTCGACGACGAGGACCCCTTGCGGTCATGGGTGGAAGCCGAGCTCGACGCCGCCTCCATCGATACGGGCAGTCCCGATCGTGACCAGCACCTCAGGAGTTCCGACTTCCTCGACGTCGAGCGCTACCCGACGATCGCCTTTCGCAGCACGCGTGTCGAGGAGCAGGGCGACGGCTCGTACCTCGTGCGCGGCGACCTCACCCTGCGGGACATCACCCGCTCGGTGACGCTCCGGACGGAGTTGGGGGGTCTGGTGCGCGACCCCTTCGGCAACGACCGTATCGGCTTCTCCGGCGCGGGCAGCATCGATCGCACCGATTTCGGGCTCACGTGGAACGCGGCGCTCGAGGGGGGCGGCCTGGTCGTGAGCAACAACCTGCGGTTCACCGTCGATGCCGAGTTCACCCGGCCCGGGTCGGGGTGAGGCCAGGGCGCGAGCGGCCCCACCGATGGCGGCCACGTCCTCCTGCAGCGAGACCGCAGATACGCCGCACACTCGGGGCCCAGCCTGGTCTTCCGGCCACCTCCTGCGGGCGCCGTGCCGGGTGTAGGAACGCAATTCCCCTGCGAAGCCGGCTTCTAGACCTAGCAATCACCGCAACCGTTGATGTTCAGATAGGGGATCGCATGAAGCGTTTGCCGCTCTTCAAGAACCGTGGTTTACCCGTCCGCGCCTCGGTGGTCGTCCTAGCGCTCGTCGCGGCGGCGTGCGGCGGCGACGGCCGCGAGACCTCCTCTGGTGCACAGGGCGCCAACTCCACAGCGGCTGGCCCGGCCAAGCTCCGCGTGTCCTTCGTACCCGCCACGACCGTACTGCCGCTGCACGTGGCGAAGGAGAAGGGGATCTTCGAGCGCAACGATCTCGACGTGACCTTGGAGCAAGCGGCGAACATCTCCGACATCCCCGCGACGCTGGGCCGCCAGTTCGACATCGCGCTTGCCACGGCCACCGACCTCATCCGGGCCGGGGGTGCAGGGCTCGACGTCGTCCAGGTCGCGGGCAACACGATCAGCTCCAAGGCGAACCCCTTTGCCCAGATCATCGTCCCCGCCGACTCCGGGATCACCGACGTCGCTCACCTCAAGGACAAGACGGTCGGTACGCCGACGCTGAGCGGGGTCATCCACGCCGGCGTCCTGTGGGCGGCGAAGCAGCAGGGCGTCAACCCGGACTCGATCAGGGGCGTCGAGGCGCCGTCCCCGAACCTTCCTGACCAGCTCAAGGCCGGGCGTATCGACGCCGTCGAAGCGCTGGAGCCCTTCGCCACCAGCCTGAAGCGGGACGGCTTCGTCTCGATCGGCGACCCGTTCTCGCCCATCGCCGACCCCCTCGCCACCAACTTCTGGATGGCCCAGGGATCGTGGGCGAAGGACAATCGTGCGGCCCTTGAGCGCTTCGTCCAGTCATTGAAGGAAGCCGATATCTTCATCCAGCAGAACAACAGCGAGGCTCGTCAGGTCCTGCAGGGCTACACCGGGATGGCGGCGCCCATCGCCAACTCCGTCGCCCTGCCCACCTACAACTTCGACATCCGCACGCAGGACCTCGGCCGGTGGGTGCAGGTACTGAAGGACATCGGGCAGTTCGGAGGCAACGTCGACCCCAACAAGCTGGTCCTCACGCCTCCCGGCCGATGACCGTGGCCACGGACGCGCCGCGAGGCAGGACCACCGCCCCGGCGACGAAGCCCGTCGTCTGTCAATGCCGGAACCTCAGCGTCGAGCTTGGCTCCACGGAAGGTCCGCGGCGAATCCTCCAAGGGATCACCGCGGACCTGCGGGAAGGCGAGTTCGTCGCGATCATGGGCCGCTCGGGCACTGGTAAGACGACCCTGCTCCGAGTGCTCGACGGCCTCATCGAGCCGGCGCCCGGTTCGGAGGTGCGCTTCCGGGGCCAGGCCCTGGACGGGCCACCGAAGGAAGCCGTTTTCATCTTCCAGAACTACGCCGCATCGCTGCTGCCGTGGCGCACGATCGAGAAGAACGTGGCCCTCGGCCTCGAGGGGAGGGTGCCGTCGAAGGACGAGATCCGTCAGCGGGTCACCGATGCCCTGAACATGGTCGGGCTGGCGGAGCGAGCCAAGGACTACCCATGGAGGCTGTCAGGCGGCATGCAGCAGCGAGTGCAGCTGGCCCGGGGACTGGCGATGGATGCGTGCGTCCTGCTCATGGACGAGCCGTTTGGTGCTCTCGACGCCATGACCAAGTCCTTGCTGCAAGACGAGCTCCTGCGAGTCCACCAGGAGCGGAAACCGACGGTCGCCTTCGTCAGCCACGACATCGACGAGGCCGTATACCTCAGCGACCGCATTCTGATCCTCGGGGGCATCCCGGCCACGATCGTTCGCGAGGTCACAGTCGAGCTGCCCCGCCCGCGCCACCAGCTGGCTACGAAGGAGCTGCCCGAGTTCCACCGTCTTCGCCGCCTGGTATACGACGAGATCGTGCGCGGCCATGGCTAGGCACGCCCCGTGGTCCGGGGGCGTCAACCTTCTCGGGCTGGTGACCCTGGCCGCCCTCATGGGGGTGTGGGAGGTCGTCGTGCGGACGGCAGCGGCCGACTTCGAGTTCCTCCCCGCCCCCTCAGGCGTCGCCGGCGCATTCGCTTCCCTGGTCTCCTCGGGTGACCTCTTCGCCCCGGTCGCGCACACGCTCCGGTCGGCGCTCGTGGGCTGGGTGATCGCCGGGGTCATCGGGGTCACCCTCGGGGTGTGGCTGGGCCTCTCGAACACCGCGTGGCGGTACTCGATGGCCAGCGTGGAGATCGTCCGTGCGATCCCGCCCATCACACTCGTCCCGGTGTCGCTGTTGGTCTTCGGGTTCTCGCTGCGGATGGAGCTCGTGTTGATCGTCTATGCCGGGGCGTGGACCGTGCTGATCAACACGATCGACGGCGTGCGCAGCCTGCGACCCGAACTGGTCGACGTCGGGCAGATGCTCCGTATGTCCAAGCCCGCTCGGATCCGGAAGCTGATCCTGCCCTCGGCCGTGCCCTCGATTGTCGTTGGCCTGCGCCTGGCGATGTCGCTGTCGCTGGTGCTGGCGGTGGTAGCCGAGATGATCGGCAACCCCAGCGGGCTGGGCAACGCCCTGGTGCGCGCCCAGCATGCACTGCAACCGGAGCAGATGTTCGCCTACGTCGTCACGATCGGGATCCTGGGCGTCGTGCTCAACACCGGCCTCCGCTACGTCTCGGAGCGGGCATTCCCGGCGCTGGCGGCCGGCCACGGGGGCGTCGCGTGATGGCCGCCGTCCAGGCTCCCGTCCCCCACGACACGGCTGGCGCGAACGACGTCCACCCCCCCGGCATCCGCCGGCGTCCGCGAGACGGGCAGGCCCGGCGAACGTCTGCGTTCCCCCCGCTGCGTGGCCTGCTCCCGCTGGCCGCCCTCCTGCTGATGTGGCAGATGCTGGGCTCGGAGGGCTCGCCGTACTTCCCACCACCGTCCACATGGATCGACGGGGTCCGCGATCTCTGGAGCACCGGAAGGCTTCGGCCCGCGGCGGTTCAGACGCTTTCCACCTTCGCCATCGCGCTCGGCGTCGCCACCGTGCTGGGGGTGCTCCTCGGGCTGCTCGTGGGGGCCTCCGCCAAGGCCGACCGGGCCTTGGGACCGACCCTCGAGTTCGTACGGGCCATGCCGCCGGCCGCGATCGTGCCCATCGCCGTGCTGTTCATCGGTTACGGCACGACGATGAAGGTTGCCGTCGTCACCTTCGCGGCCATGTGGTCGGTCCTACTCAACACCCGCACCGGCGTCCGCTCGCTCGATCCCGTGCTCCTCGATATGGCGAGGTCCCTTCGCCTCGGCCCCGTCGAGCGCTCGCGCAAGTGCGTCCTGCCCGCCTTGTTGCCCTCCATCTTCCTGGGCGTGCGCGTCGCCGCGCCATTGGCGCTCGTCGTCACACTGCTGGTCGAGATCGTGACCAGGGTCGACGGCGTAGGCGCCCTGATCGCCAACGCCCAGCGGAGCTATCTCGCGGGCCAGGTGTTCGGGCTGATCCTCGTGGCGGGCCTGTTCAGCTTCGTCGTCAACGGGATGGTGTCGGTGCTGCAGGGCTTCGCCTTCCGCAACCGGCCAGTCGGCTAGGGCCGAGCGCAGCCCGTGTGCAGCCGCACGCTCTACCACTGATAGATCACTACACGAAGGAGACACGCTCATGGCAGGAGTTCTGGGTTACCACCACGTGAGCCTCAGCGTCTCGGACCTCGGCAAGAGCGCCGAGTGGTACCGCCAGACGCTCGGGTTCGAGACCGTCGCCGAGATCGAAGGCGACGGCTTCCGTCGGGCCCGCATGCTGGCTGGCAGCGGCGTGACGCTGACGCTCACGGCGCACGAGCAGCCGCCCGGGGAGCCGTTCGACGAGCGCCGGGCCGGCGTCGACCACATCGCCTTCAACGTCGGGAGCACCGAAGCGGTGCAGGAGTTCAAGGACCGGTTCGAAGAGCTCGGCGTCGTCCACTCGGAGGTCAAGCAACCTGCGAGCGGGAGCGCCATGATCACCCTGCGAGACCCCGACAACATCCAGCTCGAGGTCTTCGGCGGCGCGGTCGCCCCGGCCCTCGCGGCGCCGGCCTGAAGCCCCAGCGCAGGAGTTCGCGACCTGGCAAGCCGACTACCAGGCGGAGGCTGTCCCAGCCGGGTGGGACAGCCTCCGCCATCGAGCACCGTCCCTCCGTTGGGCGACCTTGAGCCCGGGATGAACCGACGGCCAGACCCGAGCCGGCCGGAGCCCTTTCCTTCGCCCCTCACCGGAACACCGATGCCCAGCATCAGCGGACCAGCTCGTCCTCCCACCCGCCCCGCCTGACCCCCTCGTCCAGCAGCCGCCGGAGCGTGAGGCGGTCCGAGGCCAAGGCGACAACCTGGAAGCCGGGACCGTCGAGGGCGAGCAGTGCCGCCCCCGGGGCGAACGCCGTGGACGGTGGGCCAGCGCCACCGCCCACGACCACGACCGTCCCGACGGCCCGGGCCGTCCCCGCCACGGCCGGCGTCGCACCACCGCGGTGGTCGGGCCCGAGAGCCAGCTCGTGGCGAAGCAGGGGCACGCCCCCAACCTCCACCGACAGCCTGCTGGTCACCGACCCGGAGGTCTCGCCATGGCGGCCGAGCACGATCTCCTCCACCCAGTGCAGGCGCGCCCCTCGGGCCAGGGTGATGTCGGCGTCGAGCCGGTGGCGGCAGCCGCGAGCGGCCACCGTCGGTTCCACCAGCCACCGCAGCGCGCCGCCCGCCCCTACCCGGGCCCGTACCGCGACAGAGGACGGGTACACCCCGGGCAGGGCCACGGAGGCGGCGGACGAACGAACTGTCAGGTCCGCCCCCTCCTCGACCTCGACCTCGATTCGTAGGTCGTCCCCACCGAGAGGGCCGGCGGCGCTGCCCACGAGGTAGACGGCCTCGGGCGTGGGGCGGAGGGTGAGCGGCGGCTCGCACCGGATGCGCGACAACCTGCCCCCCGGGGACGCGACCAGCCTGGCGGTGGCGATCACCCCGGGGCCGCGACCGCCGCTGCCCCGAGCCGGTCACGTACCCAGGCCGACACCGCTAAAGCCGACGGGTCGTCGACCAGCGAGCAGAAGACCACTGGGCGCTCACCCCGTTTCGCTGCCGCGTCCCGGGCCATGACCGCCAGATCGGCGCCGACCAAGGGAGCCAAGTCGGTCTTGTTGACCACGAGAAGGTCGGACTTGGTCACCCCCGGGCCGCCCTTGCGGGGCACCTTGTCCCCGCCGGCCACGTCGAGCACGAAAACCTGGAAGTCGACCAAACCGGAGCTGAACGTGGCCGTGAGGTTGTCGCCCCCGCTCTCCACGAGCACGAGGTCGAGAGGGGCGAACCGGGCCTCGAGCTCCTCGACGGCCGCGAGGTTGGCGGAGATGTCGTCGCGGATCGCGGTGTGCGGGCAGCAACCCGTCTGCACCGCGATGATGCGGGCCGTGTCGAGCACCCCCGCTCGGCGCAGGAACTCGGCGTCTTCGTCGGTGTAGATGTCGTTGGTGACAACCGCCAGTTCGATCTCGGGCCCCAGGGCCCGGCACAGGGCGGCGACCAGCGCGGTCTTCCCCGTCCCCACTGGGCCGCCGACACCGATACGCACCGGACGTTCACGAAGCAAACAGACGCACCTCCTGGGAAGCGTGGTGCTGAGCACCGATGTCGAGCCACGGGGCCGACGCCGCGGGCAGGCGGTCGAGGGGGCCGGACGCGGCGGCCGCCGACTCGGCCGCAACCGCCTCGACCTGCCGGTCGAGGCTGGCGACGAGAGCCCACGTGGCGAACGGGTCGAGGCCCAGCAGCCGGAGGGCGGCGGCCGCCGGACCGGCCACCGACTCGTAGGCCGCCCAGCGGGCCACCTCCATCACGGAGGCCCCCGCGGCCCGGCCCACGATCCCCATGGCCACCGCGTGGTGGGCGTCGCCAGTCGGCAACCGCCGACCCAGCACGGCGGCCCCCGCACGGAGCAGGTGGCGGCCCTGGGCCCTGGACGCCGCCCGCAGAGCAGGCGAGGCCATGCGGGCGGACGCCTCCCGGTCGAGCAGGTCGAGGCCGTGCCCTCCCCCGCAGGCCGCAGCGGCCAAGGCGGCGGAAACCCGCCCGGCAGTGGCCAGCCGCCCCACGAGGAACGGGCCGAGCTCGTCGACGTCGGCCAGGCGCCCCCCGGCCACGGCCCCCTCGACGCCCCCCGAGTGGGAGTAGCCCCCCGAAGGGAACCGCCCGTCGGCCAGGAGCAGGACGAGCGCGCTCAAAAGAGGAAGTACCGCTGGGCCATCGGGAGCTCGGTGGCGGGCTCCGGTTCGACGGCCTCACCGTCGATCCGGACGGTGAACGTGTCCGGTTCGACAGTGATCTCGGGCAACGTGGCGTTCTCGGGGAGGTCGGCCTTGGTACGCCTCCGGACGTCGGTCACCGCCACCAGGGAGCGCCGTACGGCCAGCCGCTCGGCCAATCCCGCTTCGAGGGCAGCCGGGGCCACGAAGGCCAAGCTGGTGGCCGCGGCGGCCAGCGGAGATGCCCCGAACATGGGCCGGGCCAGCACGGGTTGGGGCGTGGGGATGGAGGCGTTGGCGTCACCCATGGCCGCCCAAGCGATCATGCCCCCCTTCACGACGACGTGAGGCCGCACCCCGAAGAAGGCCGGTTCCCACAACACGAGGTCGGCCAGCTTGCCCACCTCCACCGAACCGAGCTCGGCGTCGAGGCCATGGGCCACCGCCGGGCAGATCGTGTACTTGGCCACGTAGCGACGGGCACGCCGGTTGTCCGATCCCTTCGGATCGCCCTCCAGCGCACCACGCCGGCGCTTCATTACATGGGCCGTCTGCCAGGTGCGGACCACGACCTCGCCGATGCGGCCCATGGCCTGGGAGTCGGAGCCGATCATGGAGATGGCCCCCATGTCGTGGAGCACGTCCTCGGCGGCGATCGTCGAGGGGCGGATGCGGCTCTCGGCGAAGGCCAGGTCCTCGGGGACCGAAGGGTTGAGGTGGTGGCAGACCATGAGCATGTCGAGGTGCTCGTCGATCGTGTTGACGGTGTGGGGGCGGGTCGGGTTGGTCGACGACGGCAGGACGTTGGGGTGCGACGCCACCGTGATGATGTCGGGCGCGTGCCCCCCGCCCGCACCCTCGGTGTGGTAGGCGTGGATCGCCCGCCCGGCGATGGCCGCCAGGGTCGACTCCACGAACCCCGCCTCGTTGAGGGTGTCGCTGTGGAGGGCGACCTGCACTCCGGCGGCGTCCGCCACCGACAGGCAGGCGTCGATGGCCGCGGGGGTCGACCCCCAGTCCTCGTGCAGCTTGAAGCCGGCCGCACCCGCCCGTAGCTGCTCCCACATTCCCTCCGCCGAAGTCGTGTTGCCCTTGCCGAGAAGGACCACGTTGACCGGCCACGGGTCCAGGGCCTCCAGCATGCGGGCCAGGTGCCAGGAGCCCGGCGTCACGGTGGTGGCCTTGGTCCCCTCGGCCGGCCCCGTCCCGCCACCGACGAGCGTGGTCACCCCCGAGGCCAGTGCTTCCTCGATGACCTGGGGGCAGACGAAGTGGACGTGGCAATCGACCGCGCCGGCTGTCAGGATGCGGCCGTTGCCGGAGATGACCTCGGTCGACGGCCCGATGACGAGGGCCGGGTCGACCCCGTCCATGGTGTCGGGGTTCCCGGCCTTGCCGAGGGCCACCACCCGGCCTTCGCGTATGCCGACGTCGGCCTTCACCACCCCCCAGTGATCGAGCACCACCGCCCCGGTGATGACCGTGTCGGGCGCCCCTTGGGCCCGGGTCGCCCGCCCTTGGCCCATCGACTCTCGTATCACCTTGCCGCCACCGAAGACAGCCTCGTCGCCGCCCGCGCACCGGTCCTGCTCTATCTCGATGAACAGGTCGGTGTCGGCGAGCCGGACCCGGTCGCCGACGGTGGGCCCGTAGAGCTGGGCGTAGCGCTCCCGCGACAGCTCGCTCACGAGGGCGCCCGGGCAGGCCCGAGCTCAGCCGAGGGCTTCGAACGCAACCCCGGCACGAGCCGGTCCCCTCCGATCGGGACGAGCCCGACCTCTTGGTCGAGGCCCGGCTCGAAGCGGACCGACGTCCCCGCGGGCACCGCCAGCCGCTGACCCCAGGCCAGGGCCCGGTCGAAGGCCAGCGAGGGGTTGGACTCGGCGAAGTGGTAGTGGGAACCAACCTGGACAGGGCGGTCACCGGTGTTCAGGACCACGACCGTCGTTACCGGCTTCCCGCCGTTGATGATGACGGGCCCCTCCCCATGGACCACCTCACCGGGCCTCACCCGATGGGCTGGTGCAGGGTGACCAGCTTGGTCCCGTCGGGGAACGTCGCCTCCACCTGGACCTCCCCGACCATCTCCGGGACACCCTCCATCACGTCATCGACGGTCAGCACGGACCGCCCGGCCTCCATGAGGTCAGCGACCGACCTCCCGTCGCGCGCCCCCTCGAGGACGAAGGAGCTCAGGACGGCCACCGCTTCGGGGTGGTTCAACCGAAGGCCTCGGCCCTGCCGTTCCCTGGCCAGGCCGGCGGCCACGTGGACGAGTAGGCGTTCCTGCTCGTGGGGGGTGAGCCTCATCGCGCCGCCGTCAGACCGCCAGGAGGCGACGGACGGCCTCCTCCTCCAGGCTGGCCGCCTCACCCGAGGCGACGACCTCACCGGCATCGAGCACGACGTAGCGATCGGCCAGCCGGAGGGCGAACTCGACGTACTGCTCGACCAGCACGATGCCCATCCCGGTGCTGGCGTGCAGCTGAGCGATGGCGTCTTCGATCTCGAGGATGATCGACGGCTGGATGCCTTCGGTGGGTTCGTCCAGCAGGAGCAGCCTCGGGCGGGTGACGAGGGCACGGGCGAAGGCCAGTTGCTGGGCCTGGCCACCCGAGAGGAAGCCTGCTCGCCGGCTCAGGAGGGGCTTGAGCCGGGGGAACAGGTCGAGGGCGTCGGCGGTCGCCCCCGCCGGCCCGCCTCCGCCCCGGCGGCCGCCGGGGGCGTCGGCCGCGATGGCCAGGTTCTCGGCCACCGTGAGCTGGGGGAAGACGGGGTGGCCTTGGGGCACGTAGCCGAGCCCGAGGCCCACCCGGTGGTCGGGGCGCTGGCCGGCGAGGTCGGTACCGTCCCACAGGACCCGCCCGCGGCTGGGCTTCAGCACCCCCATGATGGAGTTGAGCAGCGTCGACTTGCCCACGCCGTTACGGCCCATCACGCACAGCAGCCCGCCGTCAGGCACTTCCAGCGACACACCGAACAGCACCTGGCTGCGACCGTAGGCGACATCCAACCCCTCCACCGAGAGCATCAGAGGTCCGCTCCCGTCCGGGTGTCGCGGCTACGACCGAGGTAGACAGCCTGGACGTGGGGGTCGGCCTGCACCTCGGCGACCGTGCCCTCGCACAACACCCGGCCCTCGTGCATGACCGTCACACGGCTCGCGAACCGGCGCAGGAACTCCATGTCATGTTCGACCACGATGACCGTGCGGGTCCGGGCGATCTCGTGTAGGAGCTCGCCCGTACGCGAGCGCTCGTCCTTGCTCATGCCCGCCACCGGCTCGTCGAGCAGCAGCAGCTTGGGCCCCTGGACCAGCAGCATCCCGATCTCCAACCACTGCTTCTGGCCGTGGGAGAGCACACCGGCCGGGGCCTCGGCCCGGCCGGCCAGCCCGACCGTCTCCAGGGCAGAGGCAACCTCGGGCTGGACGCCCCTGCGCCTGCGCAGCAGTTGGCGCAGCGGTCGCCGGAAGCTGGCGGCCAGGTCGAGGTTCTCCAGCACGCTGAGCTGCTCGAACACCGACGGCGTCTGGAAGGTCCTCCCGACGCCCATGGCCACGATGTCGAACTCGGCCTTGCCGAGAAGGCTCTGCCCGTCGAATCGGACCGTTCCCGACTGGGGCCTGGTCATCCCCGTGATGACGTCGATCAGGGTGGTCTTGCCTGCCCCGTTGGGCCCGATGACGAAACGCACCTCGCCCTCGTCGACGGTCAGGTCGAGACCGTCGATGGCCTTGAACCCGTCGAACACCACCGACAGGCGGCGGACCTCCAGCACTCCCCGGGCTGTGCCGTTCGGCCCGGCGCTCACTTGGCCGGCTCCAGGGTGGGGGCGGGCTCGCTGGGGGCTGTGGCCGAGCCGACCACCGTGCCCTTCACGGTGACCCGCCGGCGCTTGACCTTGAGGGCCTCGGCCAAGCCGGCCAGGCCCTTGGGGGCGAAGGCCACGACGGTGATGAACAGTGCCCCCTGCAGGTAGAGCCAGCCCGAGGGGTAGTTCTCCGACAAGCCCGTCTTGGCGTAGCCGACCAGGACAGTGCCCACGGCCGCGCCGACCAACGTCGCCCGGCCCCCGAGAGCCACGCCGATCACCAGCTCCAGGGAGGGGACGATCCCCAAGAGGGCCGGAGACATGATCCCGACTACGGGCACGAACAGGGCGCCGGCCAGGCCGGCCATGCCGGCGGACACGGTGAAGGCCAGCACCTTGACCTTGGTCGGGCTGTAGCCGAGGAACCGCACCCGGTCCTCGGCGTCGCGGCACGCCACCAGCAGGCGCCCGTAGCGGCTGGCCACGAGCTGGCGGGCGATCAGAAAGACGGCCCCCAGGCAGATCGCCACGACCAGGTAGAGCAGACGCTGGTTGGTGGGGTCGTTCAGGTCGTAGCCGAAGAGCGTGCGGATGTTGGTCAGGCCGTTGGTACCGGCCGTGTAACCCTGCTGGCCGATGAGCAGGATCACGAAGGCGGCGGCCAGGGCCTGGGTCAGGATGGCGAAGTACGGGCCTCGGATGCGCTTTCGGAAGACGAGGGCACCCAATCCCGCGGCCAGCCCCATGGGCAGCAGGACGGCCGCCGGGAGGGCCACCCAGGCGTTGGCGAAGGGCTTCCACAAGCCGGGTACCTCGGTCAGACCGTTGTAGACCATGAAGTCGGGCAACCCGTCGGGACCGGCCTCGGCCAGCTTCAGGAACATGCCCATCGAGTACCCACCGATCCCAAAGAAGAGGCCTTGGCCGAGGGTCAGCATCCCTCCGTAGCCCCAGGCCAGGTCCACGCCGATGGCGACGATGGCGAAGCAGAGGTACTTGGCCAGCAGGCTCAGGCGGAAGTCCGACATCAACGCCGGGGCCGCCACCAGCAAGACGAACCCGACACCCAGGAACCAGGCGAGCCGGTTGCGGTTGAACTTGAGCCGGTCCCTCACGTCAGCGCCC
This sequence comes from Actinomycetota bacterium, assembly GCA_040754375.1. Classification (NCBI taxonomy): domain Bacteria; kingdom Bacillati; phylum Actinomycetota; species Actinomycetota bacterium. The sequence goes on along the minus strand of JBFMCT010000010.1, from coordinate 67,208 downwards.
GGGACCGGAGGGCGACCAGGCCCTGGGGCCGGAACTGCAAGAGCGCGACGACGGCTACGAACACGGCCACCTTGGCCAGGCTCGCCTGGGTCTGGAACTCGACGAAGGCAGCCAACACGCCGAGACCGATGGCGGCCAAGACCGCGCCCCGGATCTGGCCGAGGCCGCCGGCCACCACCACCAGGAAGGCGTCGACTATGTAGTTGGTGCCGAGGGAAGGCCCGATGGGCCCGAGCAGGGTCAAGGCGACGCCGGCCGCCCCGGCCAGTCCGGAGCCGATGAAGAACGTTCGCTGGTCGACCCGCCCGGTGTTGATGCCCGTACAGGCCGCCAACTGGCGGTTCTGCACCACCGCCCGCATGCGGCGGCCCTGGGTCGAGCGGGCCTGGTAGATCCATATCCCGCTCACTGCGGCCGCGACCAGGGCGATTATGAACAGGCGGGTATAGGGCAGCGTCGTGCCGAACGCCGCCAACCCTCCATCGAGCCACGAGGGTTTGGTCACGTTCACGTTGGGAGCCCCGAAGATGTCACGGGCCACCTGCTGGAGCACGAGGCTGACCCCCCAGGTGACCAGCAGCGTGTCAAGCGGGCGCCCGTACAGGCGCCGGACGAGTACCCGTTCGAGCACGAGGCCCATGGTCCCGGCCAGCACGAAGGCTGCCGGCAGGGCCACCAGCAAGGACACGGCTCCCAGCCCTTCACCGATTACGTAGGCGGTGTAGGCCCCCGCCATGATCAGCTCGCCATGGGCCAGGTTGATGACACCCATCTGCCCGAAGGTGAACGTGAGACCGAGGGCGATGAGCAGCAGCACCGAGCCGACGCTGAGGCCGGTGAAGAGCTGGGAGACGTAGATGTCCAAGGGGACGGTCAGCCTTGAGCCGTCAGGAGAGCCCGACGGCCCAGGGGTAGGTCTTGAGGTAAGGATCGGGCTTGATGGGTTGGCCCGAGTTCCAGACCTCCCTGATGAGCCCGTCGGCCTCGATGACACCGATGCGAGCCGTCTTGTAGATGTGCTGGGTCTCACCGTCGATGGTGACCGTGCCCTCGGGAGCGTCGAACGTCGTCCCCCCGGCGGCCGCCCTCACTGCCTCGACCTCGGTCGTGCCCGCTTTCTCGACCGCCATCTTCCAGAGGTAGACCTGGATGTAGCCCGCCTCGATGGGGTCGGCAGTGACCCGGTTGGCCCCGAACTTCTTCTTGTAGGCTTCGACGAAGGCGGTATTGGCCGGGTTGCTGGTCGTCTGGTAGTAGTTCCAGGCCGTGAGGTGACCGGCGACGTTGGCGGGGCCGATGCCCTTCACCTCTTCCTCGGCCACGCTCACCGACAGCACAGGCATGGCCGTCGAGCTGATCTGGGCGTCCTTCATCTGCTTGAAGAAGGCCACGTTGCTGTCGCCGTTCAGGGTGTTGAACACCGCCTGGGGGTTGGCGGCCCGGAGCTTGTTGATCACCGTCGAGTACTCGGTGTGGCCCAGCGGCGTGTACTCCTCGCCCAGGATCTCCATGCCGTTGGCGGCCGCGTAGGCACGGATCACCTTGTTGGCGGTGCGGGGGAACACGTAGTCGCTCCCCACCAGGAAGATCTTGGTCTTGCCTTGGCTCTTGAGGTAGTCGAGGCCGGGGATGATCTGCTGGTTGGTGGTGGCACCCGTGTAGAAGATGTAGGGCGAGCTCTCCAGCCCCTCGTACTGCACGGGGTACCAAAGAAGCGCCTTGTTGCGTTCGAAGACGGGCAGCATCGCCTTGCGGCTGGCCGAGGTCCACCCTCCGAACACGGTCGCCACCTTGTCGACGGAGATGAGCTTCTGGGCCTTCTCGGCGAAGGTTGGCCAGTCCGACGCCCCGTCCTCGATTACCGGGACGAGCTGCTTGCCCAACACGCCGCCGGCGGCGTTGATCTCCTCGATGGCAAGTAGTTCGGCGTCCTTGACCGCTACCTCGCTTATCGCCATCGTCCCGCTCAACGAGTGCAGGATGCCGACCTTGATGGTGTCGCCGCTACTGGCGCTGCCCTGACCGCCGCTGGCGGTGGTCTCCCCGGCCCTGTCCCCGCACGCTGCCGTCGCCAAAGCCAGAGCCGTGAACAGTGCCAGCCCGAGCCGCACCCGTTTGGTACGCAAAGTCGTTCTCCTTGAGTCGGTTCGCGCCGACCATAGGAACCGACCGTTTCCGCCCCGGTTCGCGCCTGTTCCGGGCCCGTGAAGGGGCTCTTGCCCGTTTCTGACGCTTCCTCGGCTAGTGCGTCACGACCTGGATCTGCGCCCCGGCGCCGTTGCCGGCTGACCGGTGCGCTCGACGCGGGCACACCTCGCCGTCCGGCTCAGCGCACTCCCGCGTCGTAGACCTCGGCCGCCGGCAGGCTCAACAGCCGTTCGGCCATCTCCTCCTTGAGCCGGCTGGCGCGGGCTGCCTCGGACGGTGTGGGGGCCGGGCGGCACGCGAGGTCGAGAAAGTCCTCGGGCACGTGGCCCGGCCGCAGGACCAGTTCCGCGACCGTTCCCCGATAGCCGAGCCGGAAGAAGAAGTGGCCGCCGGGGGCCGCCGGGGCCGCGGCTGCCGTCAGGTCGGTGGCCAGCCGGTAGCGCTCGCCCGTGACCGCCCGGGTGACCATCTCGAAGGCGTCGCGCGCCCCGTCGCCGGGGAACCCGCTCTCGACGGTGAGGTCATAACGCTCGGGCGGCTGGTCACCTGACAGCAACGGGAAGGCTCGCTCCATGGCCTTGAACGCATGGGCCACGCCGGCGACCGACGCCCGCCCGTGGTACTTGAGGATGTCGTCGAAGGTGATCGCCACCGGCGCGCCGTGATCAAGGACCACCAGGCTCGTCATACCCCGAATACTGCCCGATCTCGGCCGAACAGGGCTCACCGGCCGAAAACAGCCGCCCTTGAATGCCCGGCCGGCCGGCCACGGAGATCAGCTGCCCTCCAACCACAGAACCCTGTGGGCCGCAGCGACGAGGTCGTCGTAATGACCGTCGCACTACAAGCTACTGACAAGAGTTTCTAGTAGATCGGTGCCTCGACCTTCCGTAGACTCGGCGCTACGTGAGCCTCCCGACAGGGTGGGTTCATCGCTGGCGGCCCTAGCGGAGGACCAGTGGTTAGGCCGCAAGAGTGCGCGGGAGCAGCCGGGCGGCCTCGCCATCACCGAGATCGCCCTGGCCAACGCCGAAGGCGGGACCTGGCCTCGTCGCCGTGGCCCGCTCCATCCTGGTGATCGTCTCGCACGTCCATGCCGACCCAACAGCCGGCTTCCACGACCTCGGCGGGGACTTCTACTCGACGAGCGTCAACACCCAGCGCCGCACCCGCAACCTCGTCCACCAGGTCGAGGTCCTCGGGCCCCACGTCACCCTGACCCCCACCGCCTGAACACGCGACAGGCCGGGACTTCGTCCCGGCCTGGCTCCGCCCCGCACCCGAGTCCGGCGCGCCCACGCGCTCACGGAGCACCAGTCATTTCCGGATCAGCCCTCGGCTGGCCAGAGGTCGAGCGCCCACTGCTCGACCCCGTGGAAGAACATCTCCAAGTCGCGGGTCCTGGCCGCGGCCTCGTCCCGGCCTCGAACGCGCCAGGCGACGTGCCACAGCCCCGGTTCCGCGTCGAAGGTCCCGGATACGTCCCCGGCGAGCGAGCGGACCGACAGGACACCGCTCCTCACGGTCACGACCGCCTCCCCAGAGGCGTCCCAACCCTCGATGGGCAGAGCTGGCCGGCGGATGTGGAGCCGGACCTCCACCGAGGGGAAGAAATCCCGGCCCGCGGAAACGAACCCGAGGCCGGAATCGCTGACGACGACGGGCAGCTCAAGGTCGGTCGCCGTGGCGTCCTGGAGGGGGCCACGGCATCGGCGCGTCGGGGTCGACCAGGATGAAGAGGCCGTGGTCAGCGAGGGGCTGGAACAGCAACGCCCGGTCAGGTTGGGCCGCGGGGCTCGCCGGGTCCGACACGTGCCCTTTCTACTCCAGGATCATGACGTAGAACCTGTCGAGGTCGTTCGCCTCGTCGCCGGATCTCTCGCGGCCTCGTCGCGGCCTGAGCCGCCGCTGCCGTTCCGCAAGACGGACTCCGCAGGCCCCTGAACAGCACTTTTACCCGTGGAGACGACCGGACTCGAACCGGCGACCCCCTGCTTGCAAAGCAGGTGCTCTAGCCAACTGAGCTACGTCCCCTGGCCTGCTACTTGATCCCCGATGTACCCGACGGGACCTGTGTGGGGAGGACCGGCCCGATGTGCGAGGTTACCTCCGGGCCCAGGTCAGGATGTCCACGTGGGCCGGAGAGGCATCCCGCTGGGGCCAGTGGGGTCCGGGCGCACGGCGAGGACTTGGTGGTGGGAGGAGTCGTCCCGATCGAAGTTCACGGCGAAGCCGGCCATGTAGAGCCTCCACACCCGGGCTCGGCCTGGGCCGACCAAGGCGACAGCCGCATCCCAGTTCTCCTCCAGCTTGCGCACCCAGCGCCGCAACGTGAGGGAGTAGTGCTCACGGAGCGACTCAACGTGTCGGACTTCGAGGCCCGCGGCCTGCATGGCCGAGACGACGTGCCCGACCTCATGGATCTCGCTGTCGGGGAACACGTACCGTTGCATGAACCCCCGCCGGGCGGCTGGGGCGTTGCGGCCCGCGGGCTGGCTGATGGCGTGGTTGACGAACCTCCCCCGAGGTGCCAGCAGGGTGTGGACCTTCTGGAAGAACTGGCCGTCATGGAGCCCGATGTGCTCGAACGACCCGATCGCGCTGACGGCTTGGTAGGGACCGTCGTCGACCTTGCGGTAGTCGAGGTGCCGGACGTCGATGCGGCCGCTCAGCCCTTCCTCGGCCACCCGCTTTCGGGCCCACTCGACCTGCCGGAGAGACAGCGAGACACCCACCGCGTGGGCGCCATAGTGCTTAGCCGCGTGCACCAGCATGGCCCCCCAGCCGCAGCCGATGTCCAGGAGCCGCATGCCCGGCTCGAGGGCGAGCTTGCGACAGACGAGATCAAACTTGTTGGCCTGGGCCTGCTCGAGGCTCTCCTCCTCGTTCTCGAAGATGGCGGTCGTGTAGGCCATGGAGGGGTCGAGGAACAAGGCGAAGAACTCGTCGGGGAGGTCGTAATGGTGGGCGAGGGCGGCGCGGGAGCGAGCCGGCGTGTACCGGCGCCCCACCAGCCGGGCCTCTTCGGGCGGTGGTACCAGCGGCCGGAGGGCACGAAGGCCCAGCATCCTCGCCGCCTGCAGGGTCTGGGCCGGTGTCAGCCTCACTGGCCCCAGAAGGTCTCGTAGCTGGAACAACGAGAAGATGTCGCCTTCGATCTCCAGGTCGCCCGCCACGTAGGCCCGGACGAACCCCAGCTCCCCCGGTGCCTGGACGATCCGGCGGAGCGCATCGGGCTTACGGATGACGATCGTGACAGCCGGGTCAGCCGGGCCGACGCGCGTCCCGTCGAAGGCCACGACGCCAACCGGCGGCTCGGGCCCCAGGACATCCGTGAGCAGGGAACCGAGTGTCATCGGACGCTCCCTCCCCCGCCAGCCCTGCACCGTGGCTGCTCCCTTCACTCAGGTGGAAGGTCAACTCACTCTAGGGACCTCGCCACCAGGTTGCACGGGTCTCCGGGCCCGCTTACATGTCACGGCTCGACGCAGCTCTCCCACCCTCCCGAGGCGCCACGGCGGTCCCCCAGTGGGTTACTCCAGGAGGCCCATGCGGCCCACCAGTGCGATGACCCGGTCGATCGTCTCCAGTGCTCCGGATAGGTCACGATCGGCGACCGGCTGGTTCGACGCGACACGGTTGCGGAGCAGCCGGACCCGCTCCAGCTCCGCACGCGGGATGCCGGCAGCCTCGCTCAGCCACGCGATGGGGTCGTCACCCCCTTCTCCCAGGGCCGCAGTCAACCCCATGTCCGCGGGCGCCAGATGGAGGACCTCGTTCCAGCCCTGCACCACGGCGGCGCGTGGATCACTCGGACGCGGTGCGCCCGGCCTGCCCATGCTGGTGCTCGCGGTACGACCGGTGCGCCGTGCCTGGCGCATACGAGCACCGCTCGCATCGCCGCCGCCGCCCCAAGGTCCCCCGGCTCCGCTGAGGCCACCGGGACCAAACGGGCTCGCCGGGCCAGGGGGACCCCCGGCTCCCCACGGGCTCCCCGGTCCCCCAGGACCACCGCCGCCCCAGGGGCTGCCCGCCCCCGACGGGCTGGCCTCTGCTGGGTTGGTGGTCGCCAACGCCCCACCTCGGATGGGCCCCAGCGCAGCCCCACAGGCGCCGCAACGCGCCTTGCCGCCGCCCGCGGGGACCTGGTTCTTTCGCTGGCACTCAGGGCAGCGAACCATCGTGGCCACGACCTGAGTCTGTCGCATCGATCGGTCACGTGGCCAACAGGCGGGGCGCCCCGACGGCAGCACTGACCGCCCCACCCGGTGCGCCTGAGGCGCCAGGCAAGCCGCCGGTCCCGCACTCGCGGCCGGGCGCCCCGACGATCACGATCCAAAACAGGACTTGTGACCTTCCCTGGCACCCCCGTCCAGTTGGGACCGCCTGCTTCGGCGGTCCACTGGCCCGCCACTGGCCCGCCCCTGGCCCGCCCCTGCGCGACCCTCGGCCTGCCGGCCCGGGACGGGCGCCCCGGTCACGGACAAGGCGCGGCAGAGGGTGGCCGCCCGCCCCTCGACCGCGACGGTTCGGCCGCTCGACGTGGTCAGGTGACCCGGTCGACGATGAACGCTACGGCCGAGAGCGGGCCCGGGAGGGCGGCCATGGCCGCGGCGACCCTCTGGGCGGCTTCGCGGTAGCCAGGCTCCTCGAGCACCTCCCGCACGGCTCCGGCCAGTACCGGGACGGCCGCCAGCCCGCCGTCGAGACAGACGCCGGCACCGGTGGCCGCCACCCGCTCGGCGTTGACGAACTGGTCGCTGGCGAACAGCGGCATCACGACCTGAGGCAGGCCCGCACCCAACGCCGCCATCGTGGTGCCGAAGCCACCGTGGCCCACCACCGCGTCCGCCACCAGGAGCACGTCGTCTTGGGGCCACCACCGCTCCACGTGGACGTTGGGGGGCACGGGCGCCAAGGTCGCGGGGTCGACGCCGTGGCCCGTGGTCAGCAGGGCCCGGACGGGCTCGCCCGCCAGCACGCCGAGCACCGCCGGGAAGAGCCCGGCGAAGGGGGGCAGTCCACCGGTGACCGACCCGAACGTGACGTACACGAGCGGTTGGTCCGGGTCGCCCCACGGCGGGAGGCCGGCCGCCCGGCGCTGCCCCCCGGGGGCGCCCTCGGCTCGAAAGCGGTGGACCGGGCCGGTCGCCGAGGCGAGGTCGTCGAGCTCGACGGGCACGCTGGTGAGCACCGGCGAGCGGGCCCAGCTCGCCGAGAGCGTCCCGGTAGTCAAACCGGCGAGGGCGTCGAGCTCGTCCAGGGCAGTGGCCACAGCCGGACGGGCCATGGCCACCGCGCCCGACAGCCCGATGGCCACCTCGACGTGGGGGACACCGGCCTTCTCCGCGGCCGCCAACGAGCCGAACTCGCACGTCTCCCGCACGACCACGTGGGGTCGCCATCGGGCGATCACCTCGGTCACGCCCGGGAGGGCGGCCTGGGCGTCGAGGCGGCCGAACACGTCCGAGAGCACGACCTGGTTGGCCTCCTCCCTCGGCAGGTGGGGCAGGCGGCTGAACACCGCGCCCATCACCTCGGGGGAGACGTCGGCGAACGGTTCGTGGGCGAACCCCGCCCCGGCCACGGCGTCGGCGAAGGAGGCGGGCGCCGCCACCCTCACCTCGTGCCCCGCCTGCTGGCAGGCTCGCGCCACCGGGACCAACGGCCCGAAATGACCAGAACCGGCGGTGGTACTGAACAGCATCCGCATCGTCGTCGTGCCCTCCCCCGGCCAAGCTACCGGTCTCACGCCGCATGGGTACCGGCGCCACGCGTTGGTATGCCCATCCGCCTCAGGGCGGTGAAGCACTGACGGGCGATCCGGGGTGGGGCCAAGTGGCGGATCTCGCCGACGAGCACGTCGGGCGGCGGATGCTCGGTGAGGACCCAGCGCGAGAACGAGCCGGCGTCGAACCATGCGGCCTCGGTAGGGGTCAGGGTGCGCTCTTCCCAGCTTCCCTCGATGACGAGCCAGCGCAACCGTTCCCAGTCACAGACCCGCTGGAGGGCGGCGGCCGCCGCCACCAACTCGCCGGTGCTGGCGATGCGGTAGTCGTCGTCGAGCAGGCGGGCCGCTGGGTGCTGGCTGCAGACCTCCGGCCAGCTCACTTCGCCGCCCTGCTCGGCGAGGAGGTGCAGCGTCGACTCCAGCCAGTAGGTGGCGAACAGCCCACCGGTGGGGACGGCGGGGGCGGCGGTGTCGAGCCAGAGGGCCCGTTGTAGGCAGTCGAGCACGACGCCGTAAGCCGGCGCCGAGCTCGAGACCTCACCGTCGAGCAGCAACCGGCTCACCACCGAACCGCGGCGATGGACCAGGACCACGCTCACGATCCGCCGGCTGGTGCCCCCGCGCCCGCGACCAGGGTCGTCGAGGGAGTAGGCACGACCGCCGGTTGCCACGCCCATGGCCAGCCAGTGCTCGGGGGCCACCGTGCCCACCAGCACCTCGGCGGGATGGCGGCCGTCGAGATCGAGCGTGCCGATGTTGATGTCGCCCCCGGTCTCGGCCAGGTGGACGAGAACGCCCCTGCCACTATCGGTCACAGCCTCAAGCAGGGCGTCAGCCGTTGTGCCCAGCAGGCGGGCGACGGCCTCATCGGACCAGCCCTCGTCATTGCGGTCGTCGGGTTGGTGTTGGTGGTTCGCGGTCATTTCAGGCTCCGGCCCTTCGGTCGTGTGAACGAAAGACCGTCGTGAGCCCGACGGCGAAGGCCCGCCCTGGTACCGCCCTCCACGATGCCCGCCCGTCAGCCTCCGGTCAAGAGGTGGGACCGATGTCGAAGATGGCTGTGACGTACTTCTCGACGGCCCGGACGCCGAGGATCCCGCAACGCCATCCCCTGAGGCCGGATCGTCTTCCCGGCCGTGTCAGCGCCCTGTGGCCACGTCGGCGGGCTGCCCGGCGGGCTGCGACTGGTGGCCCGGCCGTGGCGCGACCATCTGCTCGTGGCCGTGGGTTCGGCGCTGGAGACCTGATCCCGGCGCGCCAAGGGCACGCGCCCCGCCTGGCGCGTGCCCTTGACCGCTAATGCATGCTGGCTAGCCGGCGGCGGTCGCCTGCTGGCGGGCGGCTGCCGGCTGGGGCGACCCCCCGCCCCCGCCACGGAGGCGCATGGCCAGCAGCAGGACGAGGCCGGCCACGACCAGACCGCCGAAGGCGGCGGCCAGGATGGGGGCCGTGGTGTTCGACGTGGCCGGCAGGGGGGCGAACTGCGCCGAGGTGCCGTACACGTCCTGGGTCTGGTTCAGCTCGTCGGGCTGGCGGGCCTCGGCCCAACCGAAGACCGCGTACTGGTTGGTCGAGGCCACCCCCGGCGCGTAACGGAGGTCGGAGTTGAAGCTGATGCCGTAGTTGAAGTCGAGGGGCTGGTCGCTGACGGTCATGTTGGGCGCCCACGTCTCGCCCCCGTCGGTGGAGTACGTGTACTCGACCGAGAACTTGTTGTCAGCCAGGCCCCGGTTGCTCTGCCAGATGACGTCCACCCGACCGTTGGGCGCCACGCTCAGGTTGGGGTAGAAGTTGGTCGTGTACTCGTCGGGGGCGGCGTCGCCCACGGCCAGGGGCTCCGACCAGGTCACCCCGTCATCGGTCGACCGCTGCATAACGACATCGGCCACTCCCGAGGTCGGCGAGGTGGGCGGCGTGGCCGCGTGCACGGCGATGATCGTGCCCTCGGGCCCGCCGTGGGGCGTCCAGCCCAGGCCGGTCATGGCCCCCGTGCCGTCGTAGCGGGGCGGGCTCAGGGTGTTGATCGTGAACGTCTGGCCTTGGTCGGTGGAGCGGGCGATGAGCTGGGGCAGGGCGAAGTGGAACCACGAACCGGAGGCGCCTCCCGAACCGGAGTCCTCGGGGGCCGTCGGAGCGGTACCGGGCTCGAACTCGGGGCCGGCCACCACCAGCAGGGTGCCGTTGCGGGCGAACATGAACGGCGCCCCGAAGCCGGTGCGCATGATCAGGGGCACGGACTGCCCGGCGATCGTGAAGTTGACCTGGGAGGTGGCGTTCAGGTTGACCCCTTCGGCGAAGGTGTCGCCGCCGTCGGTCGAGGTGGCCACCATGACATGGGGCCGGCGTAGGGGTGACCCCGCGGGCGCGTCCGGGTGGGAACGCACGTAGCCGACGTGGACCACGTCGCGGGCCCCGGAGGTGTCGACGGCCAGGCCATGCACGCCGCTGGCCGACGGGGCCGTCTCGCCCGTCTTGCCCCGGTTGTCCTCGACCATGGTCGTCTGCCACGTGTTACCCAGGTCGGTAGTGCGGGCCAGCAGGATGCTCGACTTGCCCTCGCGCGGGCCTTCGCCGTCACCGTAGGCCTGGCGGGCGTAGTAGATGACCCCGTTGCTCCCGAACTTCACCTGCACCGTGGGCACGCCCGCAGTGAGGTTCGTGCAGAAGGGGTAGGCCTCCGAGCCGGGCAGCTCGTTGGAGAAGTTCCACGTGCGGCCGGCGTCACGCGAGACCGTCATGTAGCAGATGCGGCTGCGCAGGTCGGCAGTGGCGGCCACGACGACCCGGGGGTTGTTGGGGTCGACGGCCATGGCCGAGGGGCCGGTGAAGCCCCGGGCCGGGGCCTCGGCGTCGCGGGTCATGTTGACGGCCGACAGGACCTGGTCGACCTGCTGGTCCTGCTGGGCGAACGTGACCTTGGGGTAGGTCATGGCGGTCTGGGCGGTGGCCGGGCCGGTGGTCGACGCCACCATGGCTCCGGCCACGACGGCCAGCGCGCCTCGGAAAAGCTTGCGAGTTCTCATCTCGTCTCCTGAGTCGCTTGGGGCCGTCGGCTACTTCTTGACCGGCTCGGGCTTGGGCTCGGGGCCCTTGCCACCGGCGATGACGGTGTACACACCGGCCAGCAGCAGCATGGCGCCAGCCACACCGAGACCGACCAGGATGAGGGTGGCCGCGCTGGGGCCGGACCCGACCTCGAGGGCCGACGGGCGGGCCTCCGGGCCGGCGGGCAGAGGCGGCTGGGTGCCCACGTAGATCGTGGCCCGGCCGATGTTGCCGGAGTTCATGTGGTGGTAGTTCTGCACCGAGACCAGGAAGTGGGTGCCGAGCTGGAGGGTCTCGGGGATGGGCACCTCGAGGGTGTGCGAGCTGGTCATGGTGGTGGTGGGCGCCGGGTGGGTGGCCAGGAGCTGGCCCGTGGGCGAGTTGAGGCGCACCTCGATCGGTGCCCCCTGGGCGTACTCCCGCAGCAACACGGTGACAGTGCCGCCTGGCTGCACCGACGGGTTGCCGACGATGGTCATGGAGACGGGGGCCACGCAGGCCCAGGCAAACGATGCGGGTACGGCAATCGCGACTGCGGCGAGCATCCCCACCACCGCGCGCGTACGTGTCAGCTTCAAGTCAGTTCCCTTTCCCGAGCCTTACAGGTTGATCGATCCTAACGATGAGATGAACTTACGGCAACGCGAGTATGTGCAAGTGGATAGCAGCCTACGATGTCGGCGTCCGGGTGTCATGAGAAGGGTTGACCGAGTGGTGGGTCGCGCCGCGCTGGTTGCGCTGGCACTGGGTTTGGGGGCCGCGGGGGCCGCCGTCGGGGCTGCCCCCGTGGCCGCCCACGAGCAGCAGGCGGTGGGCGGTTTCGTGTTGGTGGTGGGCTGGGGCCAGGAGCCGGCCTACACGGGCCTGCTCAACAGCGTGCAGGTGCGGATCACCGAGGCCGGCAGCGGGGCCGCGGTTACCGACGTGGCGGGCACGCTCAACGTCGAGGTGGTCAAGGGCGAGGACCGCGTGACCATGCCGATGGTCCCCAACTTCGGCACCTCCTCGGGCACGCCTGGTGACTACCGGGCGTGGCTGACGCCCACCCGGCCGGGGAGCTACACGTTCCGCTTCACCGGCACCATCCGGGGCCAGAGCGTCGACGAGTCGTTCACCTCCTCGAGCACGACCTTCGACGACGTGGTGGACGCCACCGAGACCCACTTCCCGGCCCGGGACCCCTCGACGGGCCAGATCGCGACACGGATCGACCGCGAGGTCCCGCGGCTGGAAGCCCGGGCCGACGAGGTCGAGGCTGCCCTGGCGGCCGCCGACGATCGCGTACGCAGTGCCCGTGCCCTGGCTGTCGCGGGCCTGGCCCTGGGCGGCCTGGGGGCGTTGGCGGCCGGCGCCGCCCTTGTCTCCGCCCGCCGTTCTCGCACGGCCCCGCCTGGCCGTCCGGCGGCCGGCAACGATGCCAGCCGCGGGGCGGGGGCCACGGGCGCGGCGCGATCTCGTACACCGTGACCGCCCGGGCGGGGTGGCCCCGAGGGCGGGGGCCGGCCGCGCTGGCAGCCGTGCTGCTGACCGCCCTGTGGATGGCACTGGCCAGCGCCCCGGCGTCGGGGCACGCCCTGCTGGCGGCCTCCAACCCGGCCGACGGCGAGAGCCTGGCCGAGGCGCCGGGCTCGGTGGTCCTGGCCTTCACCGAGAGACCCGACTTCGCCCTGACCACCGTGCGGGTGCTCGACTCGTCGGGCAAGGAGGTGCGGGCCGGCAAGCCCGAGCCCGTTCCCGACCAGCCCTACCAGTTGCGAGTGACGCTCGAGGGCCTCGACCAGGGCGCCTACACGGTCACGTGGCGGACGACCTCGTCCATCGACGGGCACACGACGGCGGGCTCGGTCGGGTTCGGCGTGGGAGTGCCCGCCCCCCTGCCGGGCGAAGCCGGAGTGGTCCTGATGGATACCCCCGCGCCCACCCCCGTCGGTGTGGCCGGCCGGTGGCTCTTCTACGCGGGCGTGGTGCTGATGCTGGGGGCGGCGGTGGTGGGGGTGGCTGTCGCGGCCGACGTTGCTTCCCTGCCCCGGCGCTCCCTGGCCGCTTCGTGGCTCGCGGCCGTTGTGGGCGTGGGGCTGTCCGTCGCCGACCAGCGGGCGTCGGCCGAGACCAGCCTGGGCAACTTGCTCTCGTCGGCCACCGGCCACAAGCTGACTGTGCAGGCGGTAGCCGTGCTGGCCGCGGGGGCGGCCGTGGCGTGGTCCGCCGTACGCCGCGACCGGGCACCGCTGGTGGCCGTGGGTGTGGGGGCGGCCGCGGCGATGCTGGCCCGTGCCCTGGCGGGCCACGCCGACGCCTCGTCGGCCCGGTGGTTCACGGTCGGGGCCCAGTGGTCGCACATGGTGTCGGTGGGCGTGTGGGTGGGCGGGCTCGTCTGGCTCCTGGCCGCCATGCGCCGGGGCGACCCGGGCCGGGGCCGGGGCCTGGCCCGCCGCTTCTCCACGGTGGCCGCCTGGGCCCTGGCCCTCGTGGTGGTCTCGGGGACGGCCCGTGCCCTCAACCAGGTGGGGGCGTGGGACCGGCTGGTCAACACCGACTTCGGCTTGGCCCTGCTGGTCAAGCTCGGCCTCTTCGCCGTACTCGTGGCCCTGGGGGCACGGGCGCGGTTCCGCCACGTCCCGGCGGCTGCCGGGGGGGGCGCCGGCGGCTTCCGGCGGGTCGTGAGGCTCGAGGTGGGGTTGGGGGCCACCCTGCTGGCCGCCACCGCGGTCATGGCCGGCTTCCCCCCGTCGGTCCTGGTGGCCGCGGCATCGAAGGAGGCCGCCGCGGCCGCCGCTCCCATCAGCGTGACCGGGAGCGACTTCGCCACGACGGTCCGTGTCCAACTGGTGGTCACCCCCGGCCAGCCTGGGCTCAACCGCTACGAGGCAAAGGTGGACGACTACGACACCGGCCGGGCGGCGGGCGCCGACCGGGTCTCGCTGCGCTTCCAGCTCAAGGACAACCCCGACCTGACGCCCACGGCTGTCGACCTCGAGGCCTCAGCCGACCAGCGGTGGCGAGGATCGGGGCGGGACCTGTCGATCGCCGGCATCTGGACCGTCACCGTCGTGGTCGAGTCGGGCTCGGACGCCGTCGAAGTGCCCATGGAGGTCAACACCCGCCGTTCGGGAGCGGGCAGCGGGGCCCCCTGCCCCGAAGGCGAGACCGACCCGGCGTACTCGGCCACCGTCGACTCCGAGCCCGACCCGCCCCGCCTGGAGGGCACGACCTTCCGCCTGGCCGTGCGCCGCGACGGCCGGCCCGTGACCGGGGCCCAGGTCTGCTTCGCGGCCGACATGCCCGAGATGGAGCACCCGGGGGTGAGTGCCATGGCTCGGGAGGCCTCCGGCGGGCGCTACGACGTCGACATGAAGTTCATCATGGCGGGAACGTGGTCCGCGGCGATCGTGGTCGCTGAACCGGGCCGGCCGGTGGCCCTCGTCCCCCTCCGTATCCAGGTCCGGTAGGTGGCTGGGCGACAATGGTCATTCGTGGGTGACGAGGCACGACAGCAATGGACCGGGCCCATCGAGGCTGTGGTGCTCGACGCCGGGGGGGTGCTGCTGCTGCCCGACCAGGAGGCCATCCGGGCGGCCGTCGGCCCCTACGTGGCTGACGTGCCCGACGACGCGACCTGCAACCGCAACCACTACCGCCTGATGGGCGAGGTCGACCGCATCATGGAGGGCGTCGACACGTTCGACGAGCCCGACTGGACCGGGCTGGACGCCACCATGGCGACCTACTTCGGGGTGGGCGACGAACACGTCGACGCCGTGCGGCCCCGCCTGCGCGACGTCTACCTGGCCACGCCCTGGGTGGCCGCGCCGGGGGCAGTGGGGGCCCTTCTGGCCCTCCAGGCCGCCGGCTACCCGCTGGCCGTCGTCTCCAACGCCGGAGGCGACATGGAGGAACAGCTCGAGACCCGCCAGATCTGCGCGGTCGACGGCCAGTCCGCCCAGGTGGCCATCGTGGTCGACTCCCACCGGGTGGGGGTGGCCAAACCCGACCCCCGCATCTTCGGGTACGCACTCGAGGCCCTCGAGATCGCGGCCGAACGGTGCCTTTACGTGGGCGACACCGTGCACTTCGACGTCAAAGGGGCCCGCAACGCCGGCCTGCAGCCGGTACACGTCGACCCCCACGGGTTCTGCGGGGCCGTCGACCACCCCCACGTCGGAGCACTGGCCGACCTTCCCCCCCTGCTCGGCCCCTACCCCGGCGCCACCGCCAGCGGTTCATCGCCCCGTACCTGACGGCCGGGCCGGGCCGCAGGCCAGGTGGGCCGCCACGGTAGCGGCGGGGTGCGGCGGTAGCGTGCTCGGCCATGCCCGGCCCCCCTGTCCTGGTCACGGGAGGCACCGGGATCGTGGGAGCGGCCGTGGTCCGTCACCTGGTGGCCGACGGGCGGCAGGTGAGAGGCCTGGCTCGTTCGGACCAGGCCGCGGCCGCACTGGTGGCCGCGGGGGCCGAGCCCGTGCGGGGTGACGTGCTCGACGGGACGTCGCTGGAGCGGGCCATGCAGGGGTGCGGCGCCGTCTACCACGTGGCCGGGGTCAACAAGTTCTGCCTGCGCGACCCGTCGCCCATGCACCACACGAACATGGCCGGGTCGGTGAACTGCGTGGCTGCGGCGGCCCGCGCCGGGGTGGGCCGAGTGGTCTACACGTCGTCGGCCGTCACCATCGGCGAGGCCACCGGCGCCCTGGGCCACGAGGAGTCGGCGCACCGGGGGACGTTCTTGTCCGAGTACGAGCGCTCGAAGTGGGACGCCGAGCAGGCCGTCCGCCGGGAGGCCGCGGCCCTGGGGGTGGACGTCGTCTACGTCAACCCGTCGTCGGTGCAGGGCCCGGGCCGGACGACGGGTACGGGCCAGGTGCTGGTGGCCTTCCTGCGGGGCCGGCTGCGGTTCTGGGTGGAGACGACCGTCAGCCTGGTCGACGTGGACGACTGCGCCCGGGGCCACCTGCTGGCCGAGGCTCGCGGGGTGGCGGGGAGGCGCTACCTGCTCAACGCCTGCTCGCTGGACGGTGACGAACTGCTGGCGGCCATGGCCGCGGTGGCCCCCGGGGTGCGTCCTCCCCGCCTCGTGCCGGCAGCCGCCCTCAAGGTGGCGGTGGCCGGGGTCGAGGGAGTGGCCCGGGCCCGGGACCGCACACCGCTGGTCTGCCGGGAGTCGCTGCGCGCCCTGCTCCACGGCCACCGCTACGACGGGTCGCGGGCCGAACGCGAACTGGGGCTGCGCTACCGTCCGGCAGCCGAGACCCTGGCCCGCACAGCCGCCTGGTTGGCCGACGAGGGCCTCGTCCCCCGCTCCGTGCTCGCCTGACGGCCGGGCCCCGGCCGGTGCGCCGATCCTCAGGCCGCCATGCGGCTGGCTACGGCGGTCACGAGGCGGGACCGTTCGGTGTTCGGGAAGGTGGCCCCCTCGGAGAACGTGAAGACGACGGCTACGCCCCGGCCCACTCGTACGAAGGTCTGGTCGAAGTTGAACGTCAGGACCTGGCCGGCGGCAGTGGCCCGCAGCACCATGCGGAAGCCCGCTTGCTGGTCGCCGGCCGGCACCGCCGGCAGGCGGGACGTGGTCAGCCTCGGGTTGGTGAAGCCTGGGGTGGCCCCCATGTCGGCCACCAGGGCGTTGCCCAGGCAGGTGGCAGTGACCTCGTCCTCGACGACGGCCAGCGCGGCCACGGCCTCGTCCTCGGTCGCGGCGAAGGACACGCTCGACGACACGCTGTGCACGCCGCTGCTGCGGGTGGGCGAGGACGCACCCCGGGGGTCGCCGGTCTCGCCTAGGACCACCAGCAGGGCGCTGGCACTGACGCACTCCGAGGCGCCCGCAAGGTCCTCGCCCTCGTCCTCGTCCTCGTCGGCATCGTCGGTATAGCCGGGCAGGTCGGCGGCAGCCAGCACGGCCTGCTCGGCCTTGCGCTTGTCCAGTTCGACCTGGGGCACGGTGGTGGACGTCGTGGTGGGCGCGGCCGCCTCCCCGCCACCCCCGCAGGCGGCCAGTAGCACGGCGGCGGCCAGTACGCCGGCGGTCAAGGAGGCTGCGCGCCCGGGTCGTTTCGACAGGTGGTCGTCCATCGCGTCGTCTCCTCGTTGTTCGTTCGGGCCGCCGTCGAGGGACCCACCGTCGCCGCGCGCCGGTACCCCGCGGTGTCGGCACGGCCACCCGCCACCTTGAGGGCGGTTTACCCTCGGGGGGTGCCCGAATTGCCCGAGGTACAGGCCATGGCCGAGAGGTTGGAGGAGGCCGTAGGCGGGGCGGTCTATTCGGGGGCGGCGCCGTTGCAGTTCTCGGCCCTGAAGACGGCCGTGCCCCCGCCCGAGTCCCTCGTCGGCCGGCGGGTGACGGGAGTGGGGCGGCGAGGCAAGTTCGCCCTGTTCGAGCTGGGCGGGCCCCGCATCGCCTTCCACCTGTCCCAAGGCGGGCGGGTCGACATCGAGGACCCGCCCAAGACGACCCGGCCCAAAGGGGCGGTCGTGCGCTGGCGGTTCGCAGGACGGGCCTCGGTGCTGCTCAAGGAGTTCGGCACCGAACGCAAGGCGGGGTGGTGGGTGCTGGCCGAGGGGGACGAAGGCCCCTTGGCCCGGCTCGGGCCCGAACCACTGTCGGACGAGTTCGCCGACTTCGTTCGGGCCAGCGAGGACTCCCGCCGGGTGCACACCATCCTGCGGGACCAGCGGACTGTCGCCGGGGTGGGGCGGGGCTACACCGACGACACCCTCCACCGGGCCGGCCTCTCCCCCTACGACAGCCTGCGCAGCCTGACGCCCGGCCAGCGCGATGCCCTGCTTGAATCCCTGCGGGCCGTGCTGGCCGATGGGCTGGCCGCCGAACGGCGCCGCACGGGCGGCCTGCCCACCAAAGTCGGCGACCACTGGGTGGTCCACGGCCGCCACGGCACTCCCTGCCCCCGCTGCGGGGAGGGCCTGCGGCGGGTGTCCTACGAGTCCTACGAGGTCACCTACTGCCCGGCCTGCCAGACCGGCGGCAAGGTGCTGGCCGACCGCCGGCTCTCACGCCTCGTGCGCTGATCTGGACCGGCGGCCGGAGCCGACCGGTCAGGCGACGGGCAGCGGGCGACGGGCAGGGGGGCCGGGCGACGGGCGACGGGGAGCGGGCGGCGGGCGACGGGCGGCGGGAGGGGGCCGGGCGCGGGCCGCGGGCGACGGGCCCGCCGACGGGGAGCGGTCAGGCGGACGGGGAGGGCAGGGGGTTGCCGTTGCCGTGCTCGCTGCCCTCGAACACAGCCACCTTGACGCCCCGTTCGGCCAGGGCGGCCAGGAAAGGGCCGGGCTCGACGAGGCCGGCCAGGCCCGACGCCCCGGGACCGGACAGGCGGCCGTCGAGGGCCCAGCGGGCGGCCATGGCGGCCACCGCTCCGGCGGCCACAGCCGGGCGGTCGACCGCCCCCAGCACCCGGTCGTCGAGGGCTACGCCCTGGGCGCCCCTGACCTCGACGCGCACGGCGCCGAGCTCGCCCTCGGGGTCGACCTTGGGCCGCAGCGGCAGGTGGGCCGCCAGCCGGTCGCGGCGGCTGGCCCCGAGGCGGGCCGACACCCTCTCGGCCTCGGGGAACGCATGGTGGAGCAGCACGGCGTCGGCCAGGGAGGCCCGGTAGCAGTCGATCCCCCGCACCGGGTCGGGGAACCAGCACTGCTCACGTCCCGAACCGGCCCGGCGCCCGTGCCACTGGCCGTCGCGCCAGTCGAGGGCCTCGCCTTTGAGGGCGGCCTGCTGCTGGCGCCCGCAGGCCGGCCCGCCCGTGCCCACCTTGGCCACCCTGATCTCGACCACGCGCTCGAAGGCCCGGGCGGCCAGGGCAGCCAGGACGCACGTCAGCCCGGGTGCGAAGCCGGCGCCGACGACCACGTTGAGGCCCTGGGCGCGGGCGGCCGCGTCAAGAGCCAGCAGGGCGCGTACGTCGTCGGGGCCGTCGCCCACCGACACGACGTGCGCCCCCCGCTCGAGGGCCTCCTCGGCCAGGGCCCGGTGGTTGTTGGGGGTTGCCAGCAGGGCCACGTCACCCGGTTCCAGCGAGGCCAGGCCGTTGCCGTCGACCGCTCGGGCCGGACGTCCGAACGACTCGGCCACGGCCGCCGCCCTCGCAGGGTAGGCGTCGACCACCACCACGTCGTCGAGGTGGCCCAGGAACAGCAGCTGGCGCCCGGCCCGGGCCCCGACCGTGCCGGAGCCCACCACTACGGCGCGCACTGGCCTACTTCAGCTCCGTGCCGGACAGCTCCCGCCAGCCGCCTCGCTGGGGCGGGACCCCCGAGGGCCCGCGCAGCCTCAAGACGGCGGCCACGATGCTGGCCAGGCCAACAGCCAGCAGGCCTCGACGAATCGTGCTCATGGTGGGGCTAGCAAGAATCGAACTTGCGACCTCATCCTTATCAGGGATGCGCTCTAACCGACTGAGCTATAGCCCCAGCAAACATGCTGGTCAGAGGCACTTTCGATGCCTCCGGAAAGGCCCCTGGAGCCCAAGCACAGCGCTAGTACAGCCCATAACTGTAGCCGTAGACTTCGGCTGCGCGGGAGCTGGTTGCCTCATCGGAACTGAGTCTACGGGCCGCCAACCGCTCCCAGCGAACGCAATCGCAGTCCTTCATCCCTCGACCACCTCGTCCGCTTTCTCGAGGACCTGGCTGCTGGCCAGCTGAACACCCTCAACGCCCTCGACCCGGTCCCCGGTAACGCACCCGACCCGGTCACGACGTTCGTCGGCCAGCACGGCAACCCCGTGAACGCGGGCCCTTACGCCCAAGGACGCGAGTACGGGATCATCATCGAGAACGGCACCAACGAGGCCCACATCGTCGTCGGGACTGCCGGTGCGGTCCAGTGGGCCGGGCTCACCCAGCACGGGCGTGCCATCGCCCATGTCCACCCGTTGGTCGACATGCAGCCAGCCGTGCAGCACAAGTAGGCCTGGTCAACTTCTCCTGGGCCACACGGACCCTATTCGGCTGGCGTCAGAACTCCGTCGTGCACGACTCCCGACACCACCACCATGAAGGCTGAGATCGCGCCGCCTTCCATCGTGGTCGGTGGCAGCGGAGCGGTCGTGTCGAGCTGAAGGGCCGCCCCCCGACATCGCGGCGGCGGACCCGGATCTACGTCGTCGCACAACAGTGGTCCCTGGCCGGGCACGGCAAGCAGCACACCTCGGACGGTCGCTGTGGTTCCGTTCGGGAGCCGAAGAGCGTCCGCAACGCTCACGCCGGGCCGGGCTACTTCTCGTTCCACCCGCCAAGCGGCCGAACTGTGGACGACGGCGCCGTTGCGATCGATCGCACGGACGTCGATGGCTTCCATGTCTTGATCGTCGGGCGCGGCAATGGCGACGACGAACCCTGCTGAGTCGGGCCGGATAGCAACACGGCGAGTCTGATCACCGACGGCGACTTCCACCGAGTCGACCGCGCCGATCACCAACCCGCCGACGGTGACCAGCCCATCGTCACCGACCACGGACCAGCCTATCGAAACCGGTCCCAACGACGGCGCAGCACGTGGATCGCGGTCGAGTGGCAGATCACCCCAGGTCCCTCCTCCGGATCCGACGTCGGTCCACGTGCCGTCCTCCTCAACAAACGTCACGACATCAACGATCCAAGCATCGTCACGACGACGGCGGACGACGAGTACGGCGGCAACGCTGTCGTGGGCGTCGAGGGCCAGCGCCTTCGCTTCGCTCGGTGCGAATGACGACTTCACCGCGGCGTCGACGCTGCCCCGGATGAGCGCCTTGAGTGCGATCGCTTCCACCCCCACTGCTACCAGGGTGCCAGGCCGGGGATGATGGTCGGCGTGCAGCCTCCGTCGTTCGAGTGGGAGTGGATGAGCGACTGGAGCGAGTGGGTGCTCGATCACGGGCCTCCGCCGCTCCCCGAATCGCTCGCTGATGGCGAGGTCGTCCCGATTACGCGCTGGGCAGGCGACCGGTTCGGCGCGTCTCCGGGCGGAGGCCGGCCGTTCCTTCGCCGTGCGGTTCATCCGTCAGCTACGCACCGAGCTCGACTCGTCGGGGCTGCCCGACTACCCGCACGGCTGAAACCTGGACGAGTTGACCTCGGGACGAGAAAAGCGGGTGCCAAATCGACGGACGGTCGGAGCGAGGACGATGCCCGGGAGGCGATCCGATGCCCGCTCGTACCGTCAGCGAGCGTCGGGAGGCGTGCAGATCACCCCGCGACCGGGGTCATGTGAGGCCGTAAGCCCTGTTGAGATCGCGTAGGTGATGGCCGTGGACGGTCTCGTTCTTCTCGTCCACGATGATCACCAAGTACACGTTGCGAGTTCCTCAGGCGCTCGTAGGGCAAGGCCCGCGCTGGTCGTCGAACCCCGGCCAGCGCCTCCAGGGCGATCAGACTGCCCGCTCTCGCGACCGCTCGCGTTCATCGATCAAGCGCAGAATGTCGGAAAGTCAGTCGACGCCGGCAGCCGGCATCAGGAACGAAAGCATCACGAACACGGCGCCGCAGACGAGAGCGCCAGCGACCAGGCCGGTTCCTAACCCATAGAGCCGCCTTCGGAAGATGATCACGCCGATGAGGGCGACACTCGAGCCGCTCACAACCATCGGCAACGTTCCGAAGGCGACCCAGAGCGAGCTAGTCACGGCCCATGCGATGACCAGGCCAGCCGAGACCGCGAGGATCTCGAGCCCCAGGCGCCTGACCGAGAGTCGGCCGCTACCGTCGCCAGCCACGCACGCAGTATGCCCGGTATCGAGCGGGGCCCGCCGCGGACTGGTCGATCTCGTTCGGCGCCGAACTGACAGCGCAGAACTTGGATTCTCGGGCGGGCCCAGCGAGTCGACCTTCGACCGGCAGGCGCGCGACCGATCGACGGCTCTACGCCGGCCGCACGGGCCACAAGGCGCACATAACGTCGCCCACTCGCCGTACCCCGGTGACCGGCTCGCCGCCAGCCCGACCGCCCGACTACGACACGCCCGGGGCGCGAGGAAATGCGCTCGCAGCGGAGTGGTCGATCCGGTCTGGGCGAGTCGCGCGGCGAAGGTCCCGAGGGGTCAGGCGAGCAGGATGGCTCGCAGCCCGGCTCGCGTGACGGCGTACATCCACGGGCCAACAGGCTTCGCGTCCACGATTGTGGCCATCTTCGCCCAGCACTGCTCCAGCAGACTGAGGCTGTCGGCGGTCGACTGGCTTGCCGTCCCCGTCAGGACGAAGCCCCGCACCCGATGTTCGACCCACATCCGCCTTTCGACCGGCCGATAACGGATTCGCTGGTCACGGGTGATGACGACGAGCTCCTCGGTGCCGACCACCCCCAGCCACTCGTCGTCAAGGCTCTGCCTCGGCACCTCGGGCAGGTCGGGATGGCCGGGGAAGACGACGTTGCCGTGCAGCTCGGCGAGTTCCTTGCCCAACGCCAGGTCGTTCTCATCAACGAAGAACCTGGCGGGCATCGCCGGCTATGCCGCCAGCGAACGCAGCTGCTCCTCGTAGGCGACCGCTGCCGCTATCTGCTCGGTGGGCATCTCGTAGCCGTCGGCGATCTCCTCGATCGATTCTCCGGCGTCGAAGAGCTCCCAGAGTCGCTCAGTGGCGACGCCCTGCACTGACGGACGGCCGAACCGCACGAGAGGATCGATGACGACGGGCGATGCCAGCCC
This sequence comes from Actinomycetota bacterium, assembly GCA_040754375.1. NCBI lineage: Bacteria > Bacillati > Actinomycetota > Actinomycetota bacterium. Next base: position 44,648 of record JBFMCT010000010.1, on the reverse strand, counting down.
GGCGGGGTGCAGCCGACGCACGTCGCCTCGGCCGGGCGGGTCGAACTCGACCTTCTTGAAGAATCGCTGGGCGTCCTGTGCCAGCAGGATCTGTTGACCGGAGCGGATCACGATGGCAATCGCCGGTGGGATGCCGTTCTTCTCTTGGAGTTCGAGCACGAGCTCCTTGCCGAGGACGTAGGGCTTCGCCGTGGCCAGCGGATAGGGAGTAGCGAACTCGCGACGCAGCTCGTCAATCACCGGGCGGAGCCTCTGGAGGGGCACGCCCTTGCGCCGGTACTCGCGGAGGTAGCCCAGCTCGACGAACTCTCCCCAGGTCACGACGTCCTCGCCTGTCGGCTCCGTGCGAATCACAGGCGGGTATCGAAATCCTTGGCGCTCGTAGCCGTCGAGCCACGCCCGAGCCCGGTCAGCGCGCAGGCCGAGGAGGCCAGCGGCCTCCGAAACGCCGTAGACCGGGCGTTCGAGGATTGAGGTGGAGCGCTTCGTCACTGCCGCATCATGCCCGACGGGAGGCGACGGGCGTGGGCATCGGCGCCGGACGAAACCGCCGGGCTCCGTGGTGTGCTCCTCGATGCCGGTCCTCCTCTGGACCGGATTCATCGAAAGGAGTGCAGTCTTGTCCACGACTACAGCCGTCGTCCTCGTCGGAGATCCCTTGCGGACGGAGCAATCGCCGTCGCCGGGTTCCTCGGGCGGGTACTGCGGGCGCACCCGAAGGAACTACGCCACCCACCTACGCCTCTTCTCGGTCTGGTGCCACGAGGCGAAGTGCGGCCGGAGTGCGCGAGCGGGATCAGCGCTGAGGGACGTTATGCGTGGGCGTGCCCCGGGCGCCTCCTCCTACAGGGGGGTCGGGCGGTATTCGTACTGAACCCGTACCCACTCTTCGGACGTCACCGCCGCAGGAACCGTATGGGCGGTGTCCCCCTTGTAGTGGACCCCGACATCCAGGATGCGGTCTCGCACGCTTCGCGACCGCTTCGCTGGCTCGCTCCAGATGAGCGGCAGAAAGTCTGGCGCGAGGAGTTGGCCCCAAACTTCCACGACGAGCCGAACTGGAAACCGGCTACCGGTGCGCCTGGACAACTCCCGTTCCACGCCGAGCTCTGGAAGAGCGGAGCCCGTCGTGTCGTCCTGGTGACCGACCGGGACTGACCTGAGTCCGACCAGAAGGTGCCGGTAGATCTCGGTCGGGCACACGGCGTTGTCCGGCGGTATCTCCGACACGAAGTGGGTTATCGGTCGGTTGTCCCGTTCGCCTTGCCCTTGGTGGGGGTCAGCGGTCGCTTCTCCTGCTCAAGGAGGGCGAGCTTGGCTTCCGCTACCGCAGCACGGGCCTCGGCTGCCAGCAGGCGGTCGATCAGGGGTTCGACGAACGCGAGCACGCCATCGCCCCACTCTCTGACCGCCGCTGGCGCGTCAGGGAGGCTGGCCGCGGCGGCGAGTCGTCTGCGCAGGGCCTCCACCTCCTTGCCGGCGGTTGCAATCAACACGCGCTCAAGAGGGACTAAGCGTCGACGGCCGTCCTCCCGAACCGGAATGCCTCTGGTTGAACAGGCTCTCAGTATCGTCGAGCGGCTGACGCCGGCGAACCTGGCCGCGTCATCGACGTCGACCCACGTAGGCTCGGTCTCCTCGATCGGATTGGACGTCATCGCTGAAGCGGGACACTACCGGCGGCTCCCGAGCGGGACGTGCCGATCCCCTTCGTGTGCCGCGAACGCGAGATGGCTGGCGAACCGATCGGTACTCGCGGGGCCGGTCGCCAGCGGGAGGCGCCCCCCTAATCCACTACGCGATCCCGGGATGCCGGTCAGAGCCTCGAGCGCGAGGGTGCCGTCAAGGACGAGCGTCCGCGCCCCACTTCGGGGCCATCCGATACAGCGGAGGTGCAGCGATGGTGAGCCGCGCAAACCCGAACCGGGCCAAGGAAGTCGGTGCCGTGGCACTGGACGCCTACGCTCGAGCGTCTCTCGAGGCCATGATCGACCGGGTGAAGGCCAAGCTGGCCGAGTTGGGCCCGGCGGTGGCCCTGCACGAGCGGGAGCTCGCCGAAGCCGCGATCCTGGACGCCCTGGCGGCGATCCAAGAAGGCAAGCGAGCCGACAAGCTCCGCGCCCGTCAAGTGGAACTCGAACACATCCTTCTCAGTCTGACGGAAACCGCGGCCGTGACCGGCGACGCCCCGACGCGTCGCGGCGGCGACCGGTAGCGCGTCCGTCAGCTGAGCCCGAACGACGGGCCGGCACTCGGCGCCGCCCTACCCTCCGGGGTCGCCGGCGTCGTTCGGGCACGAACTGTTTCGTCGGCCTCGGGCACCACGTCGACAGCTGGTGGCGAGCCAAACGGGCGAGATCATCTGCAACGAGTGCCTGGAACTCTGCGGCGAGATCATGACGGAGGTGCCGGACTTGCGGTGCTACAGCATCACCGCCTTCGGGCGAACGGTGGAACGCCACGTGACCTACTCGACTGAATGGTCCGCCCCGTTGCCAGACACGATGAAGATGCGGGCCAGCTCCCCAGCGCCTGCGAGGCTAACTTCGAAAGCGCCGGAATCGAATCGAGGCAGCCCTGGATGTGCTGGCGCCTCGGACGGTGGTCACCTCGCCACAGGGCCTCAACCACGGTCTCGCCCATCGACTCGCGCTTCGGAGAGGCGCCCCGAACAACGAGCACGGCATACAGGACCAGGTGTCCCCTGACCGCCGGGTAGGTGGGACACTCAGGACCGCGTGACCAGCGGGGCGGTCAGCACCGCCCGACTTCGGCACCGGTGGCGCGCTCAGGTAACGCGAAACCTTCAGGTAGGCCGGTACACGTCGGCTCGGTGGTCGATCCGCAGGATGGTCACGGTCATAGCGTCGTCGTCGACCTCGTACACAACCCCGTAGGGGCCGCGCCGCCCTGCCCACAACCTGGCGAATTCGCGCTGCAGGGGATGGCCGACTCTCCGTGGGTTCTCGGTGAGCGGACCGAGCATGAACTCCACGACCGCCGCGGCGACGGCTTCAGGCAGGCGGGCGAGGGATCGCTCCGCTGTCGCGGCAACGACCAGCTCGTAGGTGCCCTCACCCACCCAGGTACCTGTTACGAAGGTCGGCGGCCCCCACGACGCGGCCCGCGGCCACATCTTCGCGTGCGGCCTGGATCTCCGCCACGGCATGGGGATCCGAGAGCAGGTCCAGCGTGTCCTCCAGGGCCGCGAGGTCTGCCGGGCTCATGATGATCGCAGCAGGGCGGCCGTTGCGCGTGAGCACCACCCGCTCGTGGGTGCCTTCCACTCGGTCGACGATCTCGGAGAGGTGGGCCTTGATATGAGCCAGGGATAGCGTCTCAGACATGACCCTAATTCTAGTCACCGTCAAGATCCTGCCAAAGGGTGGCAAGCACGTCACGATCCCTCTCGCCCCCCGAACCTCGCGAGCCATCCGGTAGATCGACGAGCGAGCAACCAGACCGATCTTCATCGGGGACAATGGAGGCCGGATGGACCGCTACGCCGCGGATCGAACGGTCAAGCGCCTCACCCACCTGGCTGGCATCGCCAAGAGGATCAGCCCCCACTGCTTGCGCCACGGCTTCATCACAGCCGCTCCGGATACCGGGGTGCCGCGGCGCGACGTGCAGGAGGCCGCCTCACACGTCGATCCCCGCACGACGATGAGCTACGACCGTGGACGTGGCTCTCTCGACGGTCACGCCAGCCTTGATGGCAGAGCGCTGGCCCGGGCGTGGGCCGCGGCAGGAAGTCCCCCCGGTCTATGGGCCCGGAACGGCACCGAGCTGCTGCATCAACCCCAACATATCAAGTCGCACCCAGTTCTCGACGGCCTTGCCTTCGTCGATACGCCACATGTCCATGTACTTCACGTGAACCTTCTTGCCGGTTGCGGGAATGCCCATGAACTCCCCGTCGTGCGTTCCGATGAAATGGCCTCGCGTACACACGATGTCTCCCTCGCCGATGGTCTGTTCCACAACGATCTTCATGTCGGGGAATGCGGCGAAGAAGCCGCCCATCACTGACTTCAACCCTTCGGGGCCCGGCTCCGGCGCAGGCATGTCGTGGTTTACATAACGGGCGGCGATGAAGGACTCGAACACTGACGGGTCCCGTTCGTTGATCGCCTTCTCGAACATCTGTCGGACGAGCTCTTGGTTGTCCCGGACACCCATTGTCCAGACCTCCCGCTTGCACGCGGCTTCCCACTTCAGGCAGCCGACCCGGTAAGAGACGCTACCAGCAGACCGCAGCGCAACTCGCAACCTGCGGAGGCCTCCGCCCTGCATTGAGAGGCTGTCGACAAGGGCGTCCTCCGTTTGGGGATCTCGCGATGCAGTAGCGATCCTGGTTTCCGTTGCTCTCCGAATCGCACGATTGCGGCACGATTGGTGCACGTGAGAAGGCCGTCGACGATCGCTCCTGTTGCCTTGTGCGGCTACTAGCACAGCAGCCCCTTCAGGGTCCCTTGGCGCGAGGAACGGCGTAGCCTTACAACGCCGGCGTGCGGGGGCCCGCCGGTCGAAGGGAGGAGGAGCGATGGCACATCCGAACACCGAGGTTCTGCGGCGGGCAGACGAGGCCATGGAGAGCGGCGACATCGAGGGATTCTTCTCGCACTACACCGAGGATGTCGTCGTGCATGTGACTGGCAGCAGCCGGCTGGCTGGCGACTACGCGGGCCTCGATCAGCTACAGGGCTTATTCGGACGCTTCCTCGAGGCGATGGGCGAGTACACCTTCCAGAACCACGCATACCTCGCTGACGACGAGCATGGGATCACCCTTCAACGAGGAAAGTCCGTACGCGACGGGGAGACGCGAGAGTTCAACGAGGTCTTTGTATTCCACTTCCGCGACGGCAAGATCTCCGAGATGTGGTACCTGCCGGTCGACCAAGCCGCAGTGGACGGCCTGATCGGGTTCACGTCCTAGCCTCAGGGGAGGGTCCGGTCCTGCCGTCGGCGCCCGACAACGGCACATACGCGGCGCAAGGTAAGCGCGCTCAGCGAGAGAGGCGGTGGCGTTGGACGCCCGCACCGGTGCCGAACGGTGGCGCGTCCCGGCAGGCGGGGCGAGCCCCGAACCCCGGCGGTCCATGGCCGGTCCTCGCTCGGGCTAGCCCGGCGCTGAGCGTTCAGGTGGAGCCCAGCCGGGCGGCTACGTGTGCCCGCATCGATCGCCACTGTTCAGCCGGCAGTGGCGGCAGGGCGTATATCCAGGTCATGAGGTAGATCCCCCTCAACTGCACCATGCCTTCGGGCCGGGCGACGAGAAGGACGTGCAGGTGCGCCCCGCCGTCGCCCCAGCGGTTGAGATGGACCCGCCCCACACCGTCGATCCCCGACAGGGCCCGGTGAGCACGTGCGATCAGCACGCCCAGCTCGGCCGCCAGCTCGTCGGTCAGGTCGTCGAAGTCGAGGTGTGCACGGGAGTGGAGCCAGACGTTCGGCAGCGCCATGGGCTGTTCTGGCATTGCTACCCGCCACCGGTCGTCGGTCCAGACGAACTCCTCGTCCGGGGTACGGCAGTGCCCGCAGTCGTCGGCGTCCTCACCGTGGCGGGGCGGCTCCGGCAGCACCGGGTCCTCGATGTGGCGCACCTGCAGGGTGGCGGTCTCGAAGGGACAGATCGGCTAGAACGCCACCTTGGGCAATGCCAGCCGACCGTCGGGGCCGTAGGCCGAGCGGGCGCGGGCGGTGACCTCGAACGCGTCCAGCCTCGGGGGGTCGTCCACCGGGCCAGGTTAGACAGCCAAGCCGCCGTACCGGGCCGACGCGGCCGAGCAGCGGGGTTGCCTACCTGGAGCCGGGTTGACGGCTGTTGCAGCCACGGGCTGTTTCAACCGGGCCGAGCCGTCAGGTTGCCAGGGGGGAGCGGGCCCGTAGGCGGGGGCGGAGGGCGGCCAGCACACAGACCCCCACGACCAAGGCGTAGGCCCCCCAGCGGGCGGGGCCGATTCCGGCGGTCGATGCCAGTTGGCGGAGGTTGGTGAACAGCAGGAGGCCGCCGACAGCCACCCCCAGGGCCCGGGCGGGCAGGAAGCGGACCACCCAGGCGGCCAGCGGCGCGGCCAGCACCCCGCCGGCCAGCATGGCCAGGACGATGCCGAAGTCGACCCCGCCACCGCCGATGGACGCCAGCAGGGACCCCGAGGCCACGACGGCCACGGCCACCTCGGCGGTGTTCACCGAGCCGATAGCGAAGCGGGGCGTGAGGCCCCGGTGTAGCAGGAACGGGGTCACGACCGGTCCCCACGCGCCCACCAGGCCGTTGGTGACGCCCCCGACGGCGGCCACCGCGGCGGTGCCTCTGTCGTCGTAGTGCCGCAGCGCGGCCTCTTCGGCGGCACCGTCTTGGTCGGTACCACCCTCGTCGCCACCGCCGTCGGCGCCCCGCCCGGGCTGGCGCGGGGCTCGGGCCGGCAGGGGCAGGCTGAAGCGCAGGAGGATGCGGGCGGCCATCACCAGCAGCAAGCAGGACAGCACCGGCTTGAGGGTGTCGCCGTCGACGCTGGCCAGGACCGTGACCCCGATCAGGGCTCCGGCACAGCCGGGCAGGGCCAGGCGGCCGACGAGCCGGTGGTCGATGTTCTCGAAGCGCCAGTGGGCGATGGCCCCGCTCAGGCCGGTGGCCACCTTGGCCAGGTTGACCGTCGTCGACACGGCCGCGGGCGACAATCCGCCGCCCAGCAGGATGCTCGACGACGTCGGCCCGAAGCCCATGCCCAGGGCGCCGTCGACCAGCGAGGCCAGGAACCCGGCGATGAACACGACGACTAGTTCGTTAATATCCACCAGGTTAGTTGGAATATAGCTTGTTGTCCACTAATCCGGTCGACAAGAGGGGGTTTCGACAACTTCTGGTTGTCTAGGTCCGTTCGACAACCTAGAGTTGTCGCCATGGCCAACCCCACTCTCCCGGGCAACGTCCGCCTCGACGACCTGATAGATGCCATCCGCAAGGTCCACGACGACGAGCTCCAGCAGCTCACCAGTGCGGTGGTGGCCGCCGACCACTTGGGCGAGCTGGCCGACCACCTCATCGGCCATTTCGTGGACCAAGCCCGGCGGTCGGGCGCCTCGTGGACCGAGATCGGCCGGGCCATGGGGGTCACCAAGCAGGCGGCCCGTAAGCGGTTCGTCCCCAAGGGCCCGGGCGATGCCGACGACCTCGCGTCCAACGGCGACTTCAGCAGGTTCACGCCCCGGGCCCGCAACGTGGTCATGGCCGCCCACAACGAGGCCCAGGCGGCCGGCAACGACCTGGTCGGCGCGGCCCACCTCGTGCTCGGCCTGCTCAGCGAGCCGCAAGCCGTGGCGGCCAAGGCCATCGTCGCCGCCGGGGTGGGCCTCGACGCCCTCCGGGAGGCGGCCACCGCCGCCTTGGCCCCCCGGGCCGCCGACCCGCCGGCCCTCGTCCCCTACGGCCCTGACGCTCGCAAGGCCCTGGAGGTCACCATCCGCCAAGCCCTGCGCCTCGGCCACAACTACGTCGGTACCGAGCACATCCTGCTGGCCCTGCTCGAGACCGGTCCCCCCGACGGCCCCTTGGCCGCCGCCGGCCTCGACCCTACGACCGTCGAGAGGCTCGTGGTCGCCGAGCTGGCCAGGCTCGGCTGACTGCCCACCGCCCCCGCCTCAGGTGGTGACCGACAACACCGCCAGCGAGGCCACCAGGGCGGGGGCCGTGACCATCGCGCCGACCGAAACGAACCGCCGCAGGGGCACCCTCACGCCGCCCCGGCGCAGGAGCTCGACCCACAGCAGACCGGCCAACGACCCGATGGGCAGGAGCCGGGGGCCGAGGTCGCCCCCCACCAGGGCGGCCAGCAGCAAGCTGTCCTCCCCGCCCGCGGCCTCGAGGCTGAGCAGGTTGATCAGTGCCATCGGGTGGTTGTTGAGCACCGCCGACCCAGGGCGGAAACCGCACCCACCAGGGCCAGGCCGGTGTCGATTGGTTCTTGGGACTTCTGGAACAGCTCCAGCTCGGGGACACCTTCGATGATCCCGGGTTGGGCGTCGTGCAACTGGACGACGCCGGCCGTGATGGCCAGGTCGAGCAGCCGGGTGTACGCCACCACCGACCACATCCCGGCGTTGTGCAGCAGGGCCAGCATGAGGCCGGCGCCCACCGCGTAAGCCAGAGCGAACGACGCAGCCAAGTCGGCAGCGCCCCGGCGCTCGGTCCTCACACCGTCCCCGACGACTACCTTGCCCATCCCGCCCTCCCAGTGCACCGCCGTCATAGCACACCACCGAGTGCCGGCGTCGGACGAAGGTCAGGGGGCGGGGGCGGGGGTGGTCAGCGGCGGTGGCGCCCCACGAACCGGCCCAAGCGGGTGGGACCGTCGCGCGCCACCCGGCCCAGGACCTCGCCCGCGGCCCGCGCCCGAGCGGTGGCTGCCCTGGTGGCCGCGTCGATGGCCCGGTCGGCCAGGTCGGCCCCGCCCACGGCCCGGGCCTCGGCCCGGCGCTGCCTACGGGACGGGGCGAAGTAGGTCGTCCGCCGCACGAGCACGACCATGGCCAGGGCCATACCCTCGGCCACGGCCACCAGCATGACGTTGCCGAAGCCGAACACGAGGGGGCTGGCGGCCAAGGCCACGGCCACGGCCACGTCGAGGCGCCGGTGCAGCTTTCGTCCCACCAGGCGCAGGGCCCCCAGGGGGCCGTCGGTCGAGGCCGCCAGGCTGACCAGGAGCAGCCCACCCACGATGGTGGGAACCACGGCCGGGCCGGTCAGGCGGATGGCCAGCGACAGGAGCATGAAGCCCAGCAGGTATTCCACCAGTTGGTGGGCCCAGAAGCCGATAGGTGCCCGCCCCTTCACCGGCCGGTCAGAGCATCCCCATGAGGTCGGCCAGGTTGATGGGGCGGGCGTTGCCGGCCCGGCCCAGGGCCCGGTTGAGGCCAGCTTGGGCGTCGTTCACGTGGGCCAGGACCGACTGGGTGAAGTCGCCGAACTTGCGACCTTGGGCCGGACCGGCAGGCACGACCGTGCGCAACAGGCGGTTGGGGTCGGACATCAGCTCGGGGGTTGCCACCTGGTTGAGCACGACCCGGTAGGTGCTCAAGACCTCCCCCACCGAGTCCTGGAGCCGGTAGAACTCCCAGAGCATCTCGAAGTCGACCAGGTCGGGCAGGGTCGAGCGGGCCGGGTCGGCGCCTACCCCGGTCAGCACGGCCTCGATGGTACGTTCGATCAGCCTGGTGGGGGCGGCGCACACCCGGCCCGTCTCGGGACGCACGAGCTGGCGGCGCTCCTCGGCGTAGGCCATGACGTCGGCGGCCGTCATCTCCTTGTCGGGCCCCAGGTCGTTCTCGAGCTGGACCGAGAACGAGAAGACGCCCCGGCTGGCCTTGAAGATCGAAGCCACGAAAGCGGGCAGGGCCCCGTGGGCAGGCACGGGGTTGTGCGCTCGGTGGAAGAGCACGTGGGCCAAGCTGACACCCAGATAGCTGGTCACGAACAGGCGGCGGGGGGCGCCCGCCGCCTGGGGCTCCTTGGCGCGGTGCTGTTCGGCCAGCCAGGCGAACCCGTCGAGGATGGCGCCGACGTCGTGGCGCAAGGCCTCGTAGGCCGACACGTTCATGGGCCCGCCCAGGCGTGACGGGGTGTCCTGGTAAGGCGCGGGGACGGTCTCCATGGCGATGCCCGCCCGCTTGGCCTTGCGGACCGCTGGTTCGGGGGCCGAGTCCTCGAGCAGCAGCCGGCCCGTCTCGTCGGTCTGGTCGCTCAGGGCCAGCAGTTGGCCGATGCGCATACCGGGCCGGGGGCTCCCGCCCGGCGGTGGGCCCGCCGGCCCGGGCCGACCGGCGGCCACGGCCTCGGGACCGGGGCCTTCGGCGGGCGACCGGTGGCGGGCCAGCACCTCGCCCCGTAGGCCCCGGACGACGACGTCTCCCCCCAGGGCGCGCGCCGCCTCGACGGCTTCGTCGCGGCTGGGATGGCGGCTGTGGCGTGTGGACTGGGCCTCGGGGTGGACATCCCACCCGCCGACGGCGTTGGGCTCAACCACCCAGGTCAGCTTGGCCTCCGGGTGGTCGGGAGGTGGGGGCCGGGCGCTGGGGGGGGCGCGCCCTGGGGGCGCCGTCGCCCTGGTGGTTGCCGGCCACCGGTCGTGGTCGCGGCCGGCGGCTCAGGCTGCGTCGCCGGGGGGGGCGCTCTTCGACGCTGATGCCGATGCCCCCGACCACGTCACTGATGAGGTTGTAGAGGACGGCCATGAGGACGTTGGCCAGGCTGCCGAGTACGACCAGGATGGCCCCGCCGATCACCGACGACCGTAGGATCTGGTCAGGGTTGAACGAGAAGTCCTCAGAAGCGATCAGCTCGCCGATGAAGCTCTCGATGTTGCCCCGCACCCCGCTACCGGTGGCCGCGGCCCACAGTACGAGGCCGGCCACGATGATCACGAAGTACATGCTGGCGTACAGCAGCACGGAGAACTTCAGGATCGTCCACGGGTCGACTCTTCGGATGGTGAGCCGGCTTCGCCGTCCCTGGGGCATGGGACTCCTTCGCGCGGGCCCCCCGGAGACCACCCGGGTGCCGCGCCGGTCCTGTTCGTCGTTCGGGCGCAGACTACCGTCGCTCGGCGGCCCACCCGTGGCGGGAGGGCTGGGCCCGGCTGGGAGGGCCGGGCTTCGAGGTGCCGCGCCTTGCTCGGGCTCGATCAGGGCCACGGCCCCGTCGATACCCGATCACCGACGGATCGAACCAACCGCGGTTGGATCAGGGTGGGCCGCCGGCCGCGCCGGCCTCGCCGCGGCGGGCGCGGCCCACGGCCTCGGCCGGCCCGACCCGGACCGTGACCCGGGTGTCTGGACCGACGGTCTCGTAGCGGACCACCGACGCTCCGTTGGCCTGGGCCACCTCATGGGCGGCCGCTTCCCCCTCGGCCGCACCAGCTAGGGCGGCGGCGTCGGCCGCCGTGCGGGCCGTGGCCCGGGCCACTGCTGCCTCGCCCACCCGGCCGAGCAGCAGGGCACCTCCCCCGGCCATCACCATGGCCAGGGCCACCAGGGGCAGCACCGAGCCCCTCTGGTTGCGTCGTGATAAGTGCACGGGCGCGCCTTTCCTCCGTGAGAAGAACTCAGGGGGAAGGGACCGCCGTGCCCGTCATGTTAGCGCCGGTACGGCTCAGTCGTCGCCGGTGAGCACCAGGGCCACGCCCGCCACCGTTTGGCCGGCGTCGAGGTTCATGACCTTGACGCCGGTGGCGTCACGGCCCTGCGACGAGATGCCCCGCACCGACTGGCGGTTGGTGATGCCGGCCGAGGAGATGAGCAGGATCTCGTCGTCGATGCCGGCCATGAAGGCGGCTACCACGTAACCCCGGCGGGCTGTGAGCTTGATGCCCTTGACCCCCAGGGTGCCCCGGCCCTTCTTGGGGAAGCGCTCCACCTTGGTGCGCTTGCCGTAACCCGCGTCGGTGACCAGCAGGATGTCGGCGTCGGCCCGGGGGACATCGCATGACACGACCTCGTCGTCCTCGCGCAGGCGCATGCCGATCACACCCTGGGCAGCCCGGCCCGAGGCCCGCACCTCACCCTCGTCGAAACGGATGGTCATGCCTGTGCGGCTGACCATGAAGATGTCGTCGCCCTCGTTGGTTTGGATGACCCGAACCAGCTCGTCGCCCTCGCGCAGGTTGATGGCGATGATGCCGGCCCGCAGCGAGGAGTCGTACTCGGTGAACCGGGTCTTCTTGACCTGGCCCCGCTTGGTGGCGAAGAACAGGTACCGGCTGGTTTCGTAGTCGCGGGTGTCGATCACGGCCTGGATACGCTCGTCGGGCCCGAGCGGCAGGAGGTTGACGATGGCCGTGCCCCGGGCCGTACGCTCCTTGACCGGGATCTCGTGGGCCCGCAGCCGGTATACCCGCCCCCGGTTGGAGAAGAAGAGCAGGTAGGCGTGAGCCGTCGTAGACAGGATGCGGGTTACGTAGTCGTTGTCCTTGAGCTTGGTGCCCGAGATGCCACGGCCGCCCCGGGCTTGGGTACGGAAGGCGTCGGCCGTGACCGTCTTGATGTAACCGGCCTTGGTCATGGTGACCACCAGCTCCTCGTCCTCGATGAGGTCGAGGCTGTCGAGGTCCCCGGGGTCGAAGGTGATCTCGGCCCGGCGGGCGGTGGCGTGCTTCTCGCGTACCTCGCCCATCTCGCTCTTGATCACGCCCCGCAGCTTCACGGGGTCGGCCAGGATCGACTCGAGCTCGGCGATGGCCTCCCGCAGCTTGGCCATCTCCTCCTCCAGCTCGTGGCGGCCCAGGCGGGTCAGGCGGGAGAGCGTCATGTCCAAGATGTGCTCGGCCTGCTCCTCGCTGAACGAGAAGGGCTCGGAAGTCAGGCCCTGCCGGGCGTGGGCCTTGTCGTCGGACCCCCGGATGAGGGCGATGATGGCGTCGATCATGTCGAGCGCCTTGAGCAGGCCCTCGACGATGTGGGCGCGGGCGCGGGCCTTGTCGAGCCGGTACTGCGAGCGGCGGGTGACCACCTCGACCTGGTGTTCGACGTAGTGGCTCAGCAACTGGGCCAGGTTCAGCGTGCGGGGCACGCCGTCGACCAGGGCCACCGTGTTCACCGCGAAGTTGGTCTGCAAGGGGGTGTACTTGTAGAGGTTGTTGAGCACGACGTTGGAGTTGGCGTCGCGCTTGAGATAGATGACGATCTTGGTCAGGCCCTTGGCCGACAGGTTGTCGATGTCTCGGATGCCCTCGAGCTGGCGGCTGTCGACCAGCTCCTGGATCTTCTCGGCCACGGCCCGCACGCTGACCTGGTAGGGCAACTCGGTGACGACGATCTCCTCGCCCCGCTTGCCCTCTTTGATCTCCGCCTTGGCCCGCATCTTCACCGAACCCCGGCCGGTGCGGTAGGCGTCCATGATCCCTTGGCGGCCCAGGATGTAGGCGCCCGTCGGGAAGTCAGGGCCCTTCACGAAGGCCATGAGGTCGTCCGGGGTGGCGTCGGGGTTGTCGATCAGGTGGACGGTGGCGTCGATGACCTCGCCCAGGTTGTGGGGAGGGATGTTGGTGGCCATGGCCACGGCGATGCCTTGGCTGCCGTTCACCAGCAGGTTGGGGAACCGGGCCGGCAGCACCGAGGGCTCGCGGAACTCGCCCGAGTAGTTGTCGACGAAGTCGACCGTGTCCTCGTTGATTCCGGCCATGAGGCCCATGGCCAGCGGGTGCAGGCGGCACTCGGTGTAGCGCTCGGCGGCCGCCTCGAAGTCGGTGGAGCCGTAGTTGCCGTGGAAGTCGATGAGCGGATGGCGCAGGCTGAAGGGCTGGGCCATGCGCACCAGGGCGTCGTAGATGGCCTGGTTGCCGTGGGGGTGGTACTTGGCCATCACGTCGCCCGAGACCCGGGCGCACTTGACGTGGGGACGGTCGGGGCGGAAACCCTGCTCGAACATGTCCCACAGGATCCGCCGGTGGACCGGCTTGAGCCCGTCGCGCACGTCCGGCAGCGCCCGGGACGTGATCATCGCCAGCGCGTAGACGAGGAACGACTGCTCCATCTCCTCTTGGAGCTCGATCGGCTCGATGAGCCCGAACGGGAGGTTGCCCTGGTCGCTCATATGTCGAGGAACCGCACGTCCTTGGCATTGGTCTGGATGAACTGCTTGCGGACCTCGACGTCGTCGCCCATGAGGACCGAGAACACCTCATCGGCCAGGGCCGCCTGCTCGACCGATACCTGCAGCAGCGTGCGGTGGTTGCGGTCCATGGTGGTCACCCGCAGCTCGTCGAAGTCCATCTCCCCCAGGCCCTTCAACCGCTGGAAGTCGTTGCGGTGGTTGGGGTGTTCGGCCATGAACCGGTCCTTGGCCGAGTCGTCTTTCAGGTAAGCCTTCTCCTTGCCCACGATCGTCGAGTAGAGCGGGGGCTGGGCGATGTAGACGTAACCCTTGGAGACCATGTCGGTCATCTGCCGGTAGAAGAACGTGAGTAGCAGGGCTCGGATGTGGTTGCCGTCGACATCGGCGTCGGCCAGCACGATCACCTTGTGGTAGCGGATCTTGCTCACGTCGAACTCGTCGCCCACACCGGCGCCGATGGCCGAGATGAGGGACTGGATCTCGGCGTTCTTGAGCATCTTGTCGAGCCGGGCCCGCTCGACGTTGAGGATCTTCCCCCGGATGGGCAGGATGGCCTGGGTCACCGGGTCGCGGGCGTTGATGGCCGAGCCGCCGGCTGAGTTGCCCTCCACGATGAACAGCTCGGACTCCTCGGGGTTGCGCGACGAGCAGTCGGCCAGCTTCCCGGGTAGGCCCGCGCCCTCGAGCAGTGTCTTGCGGCGGATGACCTCGCGCGCCTGGCGGGCGGCCAGCCGGGCTCGGGAGGCCTGGATGCCCTTCTGCACGACCTGGCGGGCCTCGGTCGGGTGCTCCTCGAGCCACTCCGCCAACTTCTCGTTGGTCACCCGCTCGACCAGCGAGCGTATGGAGACGTTGCCCAGCTTGGCCTTCGTCTGGCCCTCGAACTGGGGTTCACGCAGCTTCACCGACACGATGGCGGTGAGGCCCTCGCGGATGTCCTCGCCGAGGAGGTTGTCCTCCTTCTCCTTGATCAGGTTCTTGGCCCGGGCGTACTTGTTGACCACGTTGGTCAGGGCCTTCTTGAAGCCCTCCTCGTGCATACCGCCCTCGACGGTGGCGATGCCGTTGGCGAAGCTGAAGATGCCCTCGTGGTAGCCGGTGTTCCACTGAAGGGCGACCTCGACCTCCTGCTCGGCCTCCACCGCCTCGAAGTGCCCGACCCGCTTGAAGAGGGCCTCTTTGGCGTGGTTCACGTGGCGGACGAAGTCGACGATGCCGCCCGCGTACCGGTAGACCTGCTCCTGCTCGTGGCCCGGGCGCTCGTCGCGGAAGCGGATCTCCAGGCCCTTGTTGAGGAACGCGTAGATCTGCAGGCGCTCGAGGATCGTGGTGGCCCGGAAGTCGGTGCCCTCGGAGTTGAAGATCGCGGGGTCGGGCCAGAATGCAACTGTCGTGCCCCGGCGGCTGCGGGGGGCCTTGCCGACAACCTGCAGGCGGCCCTGGGGGCGGCCCCCGTTCTCGAAGACGACGTGGTAGCGGTCGCCGTTCTGGTCGACAGTCAGCTCGAGCCGGCGGGACAACGCGTTGACCACCGACACACCGACGCCGTGCAGGCCACCCGAGACCTTGTAGCCCCCGCCGTCGCCGAACTTGCCCCCGGCGTTGAGCATGGTGAAGGCCACCTCGGCCCCCGTCAGCCCTCGCACCTTGGGGTGGGGGTCGGTGGGGACGCCTCGGCCGTCGTCGACGACCCGGCACCCTCCGTCAGCCAGGAGCGTCACGTCGATGCGGGTGGCCCAGCCGGCCATGGCCTCGTCCACCGAGTTGTCGACGACCTCGTAGACGAGGTGGTGGAGCCCGTTGAGCCCGGTGGACCCGATGTACATGCCGGGCCGCTTGCGGACGTGCTCCAAGCCCTCGAGGACGGTGATGTCCTTGGAGCCGTAGGACCCGGTTGCCTGCTGAGCCAAGTAGTTGCGGTTCCCTTCTTCGAGACGCGAAGACCCAAGCGGGAGGGGGTCTGTCGGCACCCCCAGGATACCAGGACAGCCGCTGATTGCAGCGGAGGCTGCGCCCCCGGCGCACGGCTGAGCCGGCTCCCCCATCCCCGTCCGGCTCGCTGGCGCTCGCGCGGTCGGATGCGCCGCAGGCGCCTGTTTAGCTCGGGGGCTGCGCCCCCGGCGCACGGCTGAGCCGGCTCCCCCACCCCCGCCCGGCTCGCTGGCGCTCGCGCGGTCGGAGGCGCCGCAGGCGCCTGTTTACCTCGGGGGCTGCGCGGGTTGGAGGCGCCGCAGGCGCCTATTTCTGTCGGACCACGACTCGTACGCGGGTCACCGCCGCGGTTCCCACGACCTCGTTCACCCGGCGCTTCATGTCGTCTTCCAAGTAGGAAAGCTGGGCCGCCCAGGCCGGCTGGTCGGCACCGACGGTCAGGGTGCCCCGCTGCAGCGACAGGGGTCGCGAGTGAGCGGCCACGGCCTCGCCCACGATGGCCGGCCAGCGTTCGAAGATCGTGGCCAGGGCGCCGGCCGAGGGGGCGCCCAACGAGCGGGTGATGCGGTCGAGCGAGCGGCCCAGGCGGCGGGGTTCGGGGGGCGGGGAGAACGGCTTCCAGGTCATGCCTGCTGGCCTTGGGACAGCTGGCCGCCCGCGACGCGCAAGACCCGGTCGGCCACGATGCCCTCGGGAAGGGGGCCAGCCGTTGTGAGCACGGCTTGCCCGTTGGTCGAGCCCGGACCACCCACGATGGCCGGGAGGCTGTCCAGCAGGGCCTGGCTGCGCAGGTGGTCGAGCTCGGAGAACACGTCGTCGAGCAGCAGCAGCGGTGGCTCGCCCACCTGCTCGGTGACGGCTTGGTGGGCCGCCACCCGCAAGGCCAGCGCCAGGGAGCGCTGCTCGCCTTGGCTGGCGTGGGTGCGGGCCGGCATGGACGTGATCGTGAGCGCCAGTTCGTCGCGGTGCGGGCCCACGAGGCTCACCCCTCGGCGCAGCTCGTCGCGCTGAGCGGCGGCCATGGCGGTCGCCATGCCGGTCGCCATCCACGAGGACTCGTAGGCCATGGTCACCTCGCCGCCCGCGGCCAGCTTCTCGTAGGCCGACGCGACCATGGGCCCCAGCCGGATGACCAGCGCGGCCCGGGCCGAGCCCAGGGCCTCGCCTGTCTGGGCCAGGCGGGTGTCCCACACGGCCAGCGTGGGCGCGGTGTCGTCATTGAGGCGCCCGCCTATCTGGGCCAGCAGGGCGTTGCGCTGGCGCAGGACCCGCTCGAAGTCACGGCGGGCGGCGTCGTGGCGGGGGTGTAGCGCGGCCAGCAGATCGTCGAGGTAGCGGCGCCGGCCAGTGGGCCCGCCCTTGACCAGTTCGAGGTCGTCGGGCGAGAAGACGGTCACCCGCAGGGCGCCGGCCAGCTCACTGCCCTTGCGCAGGGGTTGACGGTTCACAGTCGTGCGGCCCCGGCCCCCGGCCCGCACCTCGCACTCGATGAGCAGCTCCCGGCCCGCCCTGGTCCCCTGGCCCCGGACCACCGCCTGGGGGGTGCCCGTCCTCACCAGCACCTCGTTGGCCGCCCCCCGGAACGACGACAGGGTGGCCAGGTAACCAACGGCCTCCAGTAGGTTGGTCTTGCCCGCCCCGTTGTCACCCACGACAGCCAGCAGGCCGGCGGGAAGAGACAGCTCGGCGGACTGGTAGTTGCGGAAGTCGGACAGCCACAACCGGTCGAGGCGCACCGCTCCTCGACGGACTTACGAAACCCGTACGGGCATCAGCAGGTAGAGGTAGTCGGTGCCCTCGGTGGGCCGGACGGTAGCCGGCTTGAGCGAGTCGAGGGTCTCGAGGGTCACCTCGTCGCCCGGGCATGCCTCGATCCCGTCGATGAGGAACTCGGGGTTGAAGGCCACGACCATCTCGCCACCCTCGTACTTGGCCTCGACATCCTCCCGGGCCTGGCCGACGTCTTGGGTGATGGCGCTCAGCTCCACGGTCTCGGGACCGAGCGACAGCCGCACCGGGGCCGCATCGCGCGCCATCAGCTTCACCCGGCGCACGGCATCGAGGAACGGGCTCTTGGCGATGGTCAGGCGGTTGGGGTAGTGCGGGGGGATCAGCTGGCCGTAGTTGGGGAACTCACCCTCGAGCAGGCGGGTCGTGAGCCGGACGTTGCCCACCGAGAAGCTGGCCTCGTCGGGGCCGAGGCGGAGCTCGACCTGGGTGGCCCCGCCCAGCAGGCGGGTCAGCTCGCCCAGGGCCCGAGAGGGGACGAGCACGTGCTGGCCCTCGGCCAGAAGCGTCGTGCCCGGCAGGTCGCGCAAGGCCAGGCGGTAGGAGTCGGTGGACACCAGGCGCAGGCCCCGGGGCTCGGCCTCGAACAGCACCCCGGTGAGGATCGGCCGGGAGTCGTCGCGGCTGGCGGCGGGCACGACCTGGTGAAGGGCGCCGGCCAACTGCAGGGCGTCGAGGCTCACCGGGTCACCGCTCACTTGGGGAAGGCGCAGGAACTCCTCGGCCGGCAGCACCCGCACGGCGAACTGCGAACGGGCGGCCGCGATGACGGCTTCGCCCCCGTCGACCGAGAACGTGACCGCCCCCGGTTCCAGGGCACGCACGATGTCGGTGGCCAGGCGGGCCGGGACGACACAGACCCCGGGCTCATGGCCGGTGACGGCCACCTCGACCTGGACAGTGAGGTCGAGGTCGCTGCCCGCGAGGTGCAGGGTGCTGTCGGCCAGCTCCATCCGGATCCCCGACAGCGCCGGCAGGGCGCCCCCCCGGGTGGCGGCCGCACGTCCGGCGGTGGCCATAGCTTCGACCAGTGCGTCTCGTTCGGCTCGGAACCTCATGTCGCCATCCTGTTTAGTGCCCCCGGAGGGGTGCGACTAGCACTGCTCTCTAGATGGAGATCTCTCTTTAGGAAGAGCAGTAGGGCCTGTGGATTGTGGATAACCGGGATCCTAGCCGCTCAGCGGGGTGAAATGACATCGATGTGCTTCCCCAGGCACGAGATCCTGGGTGGGGGCCCAGGCCAAGGCTGTGGGCCCGGCGCCGAGGGCCCCCATGCTGGGCGAGCTTTTCCCCAGGGTTGTCCACGGCCCGATCAGCACGGCTGGATCACCCACCACTACGGATGCGGTGGATGAGGGCCGTCACCTGGTCGTAGATGGGCCGTCGTTCTTTCATGAGCTGGGAGATCTTCTCGACGGCGTGCATGACCGTGGTGTGGTCACGGTCGCCGAAGACCCGGCCGATAGCCGGGTAGCTGAAGTCGGTCAGCTCCCGGAAGACGTACATGCCGACCTGGCGGGCCTGGACGAGCGGCCGGCTGCGGCTCTTGCCACACAGCTCCTCCACGGGGTGGCCGAACATCTCGGCGGTGGCGTCGAGGATCATGGTGGCCGTGATGCGCCGGCCGGCTGTGCCCCCGATGAGCTGGCCGAGCACCTCTTCGGCCAGGGCCGGCGACAGGGTGACCCCGTTCAGGCTGGCGTAGGCCGAGGCCCGCAGCAAGGCGCCTTCGAGCTCGCGGATGTTGTCGGTGATGTGGGTGGCGATGTACTCGAGGACCCCGTCGGGGATGGGCACGGGCTCGGCGGCGGACATCTTGCGCAGGATGGCCAGCCGGGTCTCCAGGTCGGGAGGCTGGACGTCGGTGATGAGGCCCCCCTGGAAGCGGCTGCGCAGCCGTTCCTCGAGGGTGGCGATGTTGCGGGGTGCCCGGTCCGAGGAGATCACGATCTGGCGCCCGGCCGAGTGGAGGTGGTCGAAGGTGTGGAAGAACTCCTCCTGGAACCGCTCCTTGTTCTCGATGAACTGCACGTCGTCGATCAGCAGGACGTGGCAGTCGCGGAAGCGGCGCTTGAAGGCAGCCATGGCGTTGGTGCGGATGGCGTCGACGAACTCGTTGAGGAAGGTCTCGGTCGAGACGTAGCGCACGTTCATGCCCGGGTAGTGGCGGTGCACGTAGTGGGCGATGGCGTGCAGCAGGTGGGTCTTGCCCAACCCGGTACGCCCGTAGATGAACAGGGGGTTCCACGACCGGGCCGGCTGCTCGGCCACGGCCAAGGCGGCCGCGTGGGCGAACCGGTTGGAGTCGCCGATCACGAAGTCGTCGAAGGTGAACTTGGGGTTCAACGGGCTGTCGCCGGTCGGGGCCGCGGGGACGGCCGCGGGGGGGGAGACGCCGCCCGGCGGCTCGGCCGGGATAACGGCCCCCGTGCCCGGGAGCACTGTTCCCGGGAGCACTGTTCCTGGGAGCACTGTTCCCGGGAGCACTGTTCCTGGGAGCACTGTTCCCGGGAGCACTGTGGCCGTGGACGCGGCCAGCGGGCTGGTTGCCGAGGGGCCGGTTGCCGAAGGGCTGGTCGCCGAAGGGCCGGCGGCCGGAGCAGCCGCGGCCGGAGCGGCCAGCGGGCTGGTGGCCAAGGGGCTCGGCCCCGAGCTCGCCGGGGGGCTGGGCGGTGGCCCGTCGTCGGGGGCAGCGTCGGTGTAGACCTCGAGCACCACTTGGTGGGGGTGGCCCGTGACCTCGGCGAGGACCTGTTGGATGCGCTCCAGGTGTCGGGCTTCGATGCGTTCTTTGGCCAGCGCGCTGGGCACACTCACCAGGAGCCGGTGCCCGTCGAGGTCACGCGCCCTCGCTCCCGCCAGCCATGTGTTCCAGGTGCCGTCGGGGAACTCGTCGCGCAACCTCCCGACGCAAGCGGCCCAGAGGTGGTCCGCGCCTGCCAACCACTCACCTCCCACGACAGTCCACGAGTTATCCACAATCGGTGGATAACTCGGGCTCCCTTTCCGTGCGGCGGTCATCCGGTGAACGCCACCGGTACAGCACAGGGCCGGGAAAGTGGGGGACCCGTTCGCCCGGGGGCCGCTTCCCCGGACACTGCACCGAACCGTACCATCCCCTAAGGGGCCGCGATCAAGGCCGATTTTGTTGGGTTTTTTGCCTTTGGCGGCGGGAGGGGTGTGGGGGCGTAAGCTATCTGGGTCTCAGAGCTCCCCCCGCCGGGCCGCGCCCGGCCGGCAGGCTCACCGTTCCCTTTCGGGGAGGCCATGAGTGAAGCGTCCTTACCAACCCAACAACCGCAAGCGGGCCAAACGCCACGGCTTCCGGCACCGCATGGAGACCCGCGCCGGTCGGGCCATCCTGGCCGCTCGGCGGCGCAAGGGGCGCCACCGCCTGTCCGCCTGAGCGGCCCCGCCGCCTTCGCGGTGCTACGTCGCAAAGGTCGACGGGTGCGCAGGGGGCCGGTGACGGTAACCTGGGTGGCTGGTGACCCAGGCAGTTCGCCGCGGGTCGCGTACGCCGTCGGCCGCCAGGTCGGAGGTGCAGTGGTCCGTAACCGGCTACGACGCCGGCTACGGGAGATCATCCGCCAGGCCAGTGCCGACCTATCCCCCGGGGACTACCTCGTGGGTGCGGGGCCTGCGGCGGCGGCCATTTCTTACGGAGAGCTGAGAGCGACAGTGACCGAAGCGCTGCGTGCGGCAACGGACCGCCGACATTGAAGCGCGCCCCGGCCGATCCACAGTCGAGCCCTGTGACCTCTCCACCACTATCGGTGATGTCTCGGGCGCTGGTCGTGGTGGTCAAGGCCTACCAGGCTGTGCGCGCCGGGCGACCCTCTCCGTGCCGCTACTGGCCCACCTGTTCCAACTACGCCCTCGAGGCGGTCACCCTCCACGGTGCGGGCCGTGGGTCGTGGCTAGCGGCCCGCCGCCTGGCCCGGTGCCATCCCTGGGGCGGCCAGGGCATCGACCTCGTACCGGAGCGGAGTACCTGATGAGAAAGCAGAGCCACCGATCCCTGTGAACGCCGTCCCGCTCCTCGCTGCCGAGAAGTTCTGGATCCTCGACCCCCTCTACGCCCTCCTCGGCCAGCTCCTGGCCTGGTTCTACGCGCTGGTCCCGTCCTACGGGGTGGCCATCGCCCTGCTGACGATGGCCGTGTCGGTCCTGCGTATGCCCCTGGTGGCCAAGCAGGTCAAGTCCCAGCAGGAGATGCAGAAGATCGGGCCCGAGCTCAAGAGGGTCCAGGCCAAGTACAAAGCCGACCCCCAGAAGCGCAACGAAGAGATGATGCGCCTCTACAAGGAGCACAACGTCAACCCGTTCGCCGGGTGCCTGCCGTTGCTGCTGCAGATGCCGCTGTTCATCGTGCTCTACCGGCTGATCCTGCAGCTCAACACCCAGCCCGAGCCCAAGCACGTGCCCCGGGGCAGCGAGCTGTTCGACGCCCTGGTGGCCGCGGGCGGCAGCATGCAGTCGTTCGGCATGGACCTCTCCCGGCGGGCGGCCGACATCAGCGGCTTCACCAACCTCCTCCCCTACCTGGTCCTCATCGCCCTGGTGCTGGCTACCGGCTTCTACCAGCAGAAGCAGATGACGGCCCGCATGCCCAAAGACGGTGCCAACGCCCAGATCCTGATGATGACCAAGGTCATCCCCATCTTCCTGGCGGTCGTCTCCTGGACGATCCCCGCGGGGGTCGTGGTCTACTTCTTCATCTCCAACCTGTGGCAGATCGGCCAGCAGGGTTACCTCTTCCGGCGCCAGCAGCTACGGGAAGCAGCCGAGCCCCCTAAGGGCAAGGGCGGCGGTACGGCGGTCAGCACCCCTAAGCCCAAGGCGCCGGCGTCCGGCGGGGCTTCGAGCAACGGGACCAGTACTCGCGGCGGGAAAGGACGTTCGAGTGCAACTGGGGCCGGCGCCGGAGCGGGCGGGACCAAGGACCGGGCCGACGTTGCCCCGGATGTCGACCCCGGGGCCGGGGACGAGGATGTCGACGACGACGGGCCTGTCGACGACGGCGGGGACACCCGGCCCGCGCCCCGGGTCAATGCCGGTGCGGACGAGGCGGCGACGGCGGGCGCCCCTGCCCCAGGCGGTTTCATGGCCAGGCTGGCCAAGGCCCTGGGCACACCTAACCCCAACAAGGGACTGGGCGGGGGCACCGCGGGAGTGGCCCGTCCACCCCGGCAGAAAGCCCCGCGTGCCCGGACCGAGTCGTCCGGTAACGGCAAAACCGCTGGTAAGGGCGGTTCTGGGGCAGGCGGGAAGTCATCCGGAGGGAACCGGCCGGCGGGCCGGTCGGGAAGCAACGGACGGGTGACGCCCCGCGGGAGCAGCGGGCGCGCCCAGGGTAAGGGAGGCTCTTCGAGCCGCTCCAAACCCCGGAACACGCGACGAGGGAAGTAGTTGTGGAGTGGGTCGAGGTAACCGGAAGAACGGTCGAAGAAGCTAAGGAGTCGGCTCTCGAGGTACTCGGGGTTGACGAGGCCGAGGCCGAGTTCGAGGTGGTGGAGGAGCCTCGCGCCGGGCTGTTCGGGCGCCTGCGCTCCGAAGCCCGGGTGCGGGCCAGGGTGGCGCCCAGCTCCCCTCGCCCCAAGCTGGACCGGCGCGATCGCCGGCGAGAACGTGACTTCGATCGCCGACCGGCCGGGGGGGAGAGCCCAGGAGGCGGCAGCGAGGCTACGGCCCGCGGCGGCGATCGACCACGTCGTTCGGGTGGTGGTGAGGCCACGTCGCCGACTGGCCCGGCTGGCCCGTCGGGCCGCGGCCGGGGCGGCCGCAGACGCAGGGGTGGCCGGACAGGCGGCGAGGCTGGGGCCGGCGACCGGGCCGGCGCTTCGGGAGCGGCCCGCACCGTCGCCGGTGGCGGTGGCGCGGACAGTGGTCGAGCCGGTGTCAGAGCCCAGTCCGGGGGGCCGGGGAGAGCCGGTGTGAGTCACCTACAAGACGATCTGGAGGGCAGTGTGAACGATTCTGATGGCGCCGAAGAGGGGGCCGACGAGGTCGAGGTGGCCGAGACGTTCCTGGCAGGGCTGCTGGAAACGTACGGCGCGTCGTTCACGATCGAGCGTCGTGAGCTGGAGGACGACCTCGTCGAGCTGAGCGTCAAGGGCGACGACCTCGGCTTGCTGATCGGCCCGCGAGGCCAGACCCTGGCCGCCATCCAGGAACTGACCAGGACGGCCGTCCAGCGCCGGTCGCGTGGGCGTTCGAGCCGGATCATCCTCGACATCTCCGGGTACCGCCAGGCCCGCAGGGCGGCACTGGAGAGGTTCGCCAACCAGGTCGCCGAACAGGTCATCGCCTCGGGGGTGGCCAAGGTGCTCGAACCGATGATCCCGGCCGACCGCAAGGTCGTCCACGACGCCATCAACGCGATCGAGGGCGTGACGACGACCTCCGAGGGCGAGGAACCCCACCGCCGGGTGGTCATCAAGCCGGCCTGACCCCCCGTCAGGGCCCTCTCCCGGGGGCCCGGCCCGGGGCACCCGGCCTGCCCTGGTAGTTGCCATCAACGTCGGGTGACTGCTCGGCCGCCTCGTTCCACCTCGGTCCAACGGCTGAGGCGCGCGCGCCGGTGGTGCATGATCGGGACGTGGCCAGCTTGGATGGTTCCGACGTGGCCCGGCTGGAGGCGGTCCTGGGCGAGGGACAGAAGCAGGGCCTACTCGGACCTGGCCCAGTATCGGTCCAGGTCAGGCACGCGCTGGCCATGGCCGAGCACATCGCGCCACCAACCGGACCTGCCCTCGACCTGGGGACGGGCGGTGGCCTTCCTGGTCTGGTGTTGGCCGCCTGCTGGCCCTCCACACGGTGGTACCTGCTGGACGGCCGAGAGCGCAGTACCCGGTTCGTGGGGGAGGCCGTCGAGGAGCTGGGTCTTGGCGGGCGGTGCACGGTCCTAGCCGGCCGAGCCGAGCTCATGGGCCATGACCCTACGCACCGGCATCAGTACGACCTGGTGGTGGCCCGGGGCTTCGGGCCGCCGGCAGCTACCGCCGAGTGTGGGGCGCCGTTCCTGCGTACCGGAGGCAAGCTAGTGGTGAGCGAGCCGCCCGGGGGCGACGAGCGTCGGTGGCCAGCAGTCGCCATGAGGGGCCTGGGGTTGGAGCTCGACCGCTTGGTGGCGGATGGGGAGGTGTCGTTGGTTGTGTTCACGCAGGTCGAGCCGGCCCCCGACCGGTTCCCGCGACGGACCGGAGTTCCAACAAAGCGCCCGCTCTTCAGTGTTTCACGTGAAACCAATACTTGATAGTCAGGTCGAGACCAGTCAAGATACCCAGCAGTGCCCCATCTCACGGTGGGCCGGAAAGCCTCCAGGGATCTGGAGCCCGGTCGTCATCCCGCCTCCGACGCCAGCGAGGCCCGCTGGTCGGTCGAACCCCTGGTCTCGCCGTGACCGACGACGAGGGGCGCCCGAACGCGAGCCGGATGAGAGCATCAATCGAGGCTCCGAGGGCGACTCAGGGATGTCCATGACGGCGGCCCCCTTCCCTTCGTCCCCGGTCGACGCTCACCTCGTAGACCCGGGAGACCACGGGGAAGAGGCTCAAGGCGCGTCCCTCCGCGACTACCCCTCCGGCGACGTACCGGCCACTACCGACGGGCTGGCACCCGGCGACTCGCCAAGCGAGGGGGCAGCGGGCCACCAAGGCGAAGCCGGCGAAGAAGTCGACGAACAAGCCGGCGACCCTGCTCAGGGGCTCGTCATTGCCGTACCGGAGCGACCGGCGAGCGCCGGCCACGGCCCGACCGATGGCGAGGAACCGGGCGGTGATGCCCGGAGCGGGGACCGAGGCCCCCTCGATGACCTGCCCCCCACCCGGCCCCTGGCCGGCCCCGGGGGAGAGCGGGCTCCTGCCCGATCACTGCCCCGGACCATCGCTGTGGCCAACCAGAAAGGTGGCGTGGGTAAGACGACCACGGCCGTGAACCTGGGTGCGGGGCTGGCTGACCTGGGGTTCCGTGTCCTGGTGATCGACCTCGACCCCCAAGGCAACGCCACTACGGGCCTGGGGATCAACTCCCGCAACCTCAACCTGTCGATCTACGACGTCCTGATGTCGGAGTCCCCCCTCGAGGACTGCATCGAGCCGACGGCGGTCCGCAACCTCTTCGTGGCCCCGGCCACCATCGACTTGGCCGGGGCCGAGATCGAGCTGGTCCCTGCCTTTTCCCGCGAGCTGCGCCTGCGGAGGGCCATCGAGCGAGCAGGCGACCACTACGACTTCATCCTCATCGACTGTCCCCCGTCGCTGGGCCTGCTGACCGTCAACGGTCTGGCCGCCGTCTCCGAGGTGCTCGTGCCTATCCAGTGCGAGTACTACGCCCTCGAAGGCCTGGGCCAGCTCATGCGTAACATCAACCTCGTCCAGAGCAACCTGAACCCCCAGCTGGAGCTGAGCACCATCGTCCTCACCATGTACGACGCCCGGACGAAGCTGTCCGACCAGGTGGTCAAGGAAGTCAAGAGCCATTTCGGCGCCAAGGTGTGCCGCAACATCGTGCCTCGCACGGTGAGGCTGTCCGAGGCGCCGTCCTTCGGCCAGCCGATCAGCGTGTTCGACCCGTCGTCCCGGGGTGCCATCGCCTACCGGGAGCTGGCGAAGGAGGTGAGCGGTGGCGCGGCGCGGCGGGCTGGGTAGGGGGCTCGACTCCCTGATCCCTCCGGGGGCGGACGACGAAGGCGCCGTCTTCCGCGACATCCCGGTGTCCTCCATCACCGCCAACCGGCGCCAACCCCGCACCCGTTTCGACGAGGAGGCCATGGCCGCCCTCACGGCGTCTGTGCGTGAGCTGGGCGTGCTCCAGCCCGTGCTCGTACGTTCCAGCGGGCCCGGCCCGGGAGGCCCCTACGAGCTCATCGCCGGGGAACGGCGCTGGCGGGCGGCTCGGCGGGCGGGCCTGGCCACCATCCCGGCCATCGTCCGCACAGTCGACGACACCGCCTCGCTTGAACAGGCCATCGTCGAGAACGTCCAGCGCGAAGACCTCAACCCCATGGACGAGGCCGCCGCCTACCAGCAGCTGATCGAGGACTTCCACCTCACCCACGACGAGCTGGCCACCCGGGTGGGCAAGAGCCGGGCGGCCATCTCCAACACCCTGCGGCTCTTCCAGCTCCCCCCCGCGGTCCAGCGCATGCTGCACGACGGCCAGCTCACGGCTGGCCACGCTCGTGCCCTCCTGACCACCCCGGACCGGACCTTCCAGGAAGGGCTAGCCCAGCGGGCCGTACGCGACGGGTTGTCGGTGCGGACGGTGGAGGACCTGGCCCGCCATCACAACGACGGCAACCGGGGCGAGGACCGCGCCGCCGCCCCCGAACCGGGCCCTGCTCCGAAGCAGGCCCCCGGCGGGGGATTGCGGCCCGCGGGGCTGCTGGAGCTCGAGGACATGCTGGCCTCCCACCTCGACACCCGGGTCAAAGTCGAGCTGGGGGCCTCCAAAGGACGGGTGGTCGTGGAGTTCGCCGACCTGGAGGACCTGGAGCGCATCTACCGGGCGATGACCGGCAAGTAGCCGGCGCAACCAGGCGGTCCGACGCAACCGAACGGCACCCGCCGGTGTTCTGAAGGCATGGACCAGAGGCCAGGCCCCGACCTCGCCGCCGACCTGGCCGCCGACCTGGCCGCGGACCTGGCCGCCGATGTCGACGGGGCCTTCCCGGCGTTCGTGGACCGGTTCGGGGGGGACGTGTTCACACTCGCCCGGCGGGTGAGCGACGCGTCGGCGGCCGAGGACATTGCCCAGGACGCCTTCGTACGCGCCCACAAGGCTCTTCGCAGTTACTCGCCGTCGCGGACCGCGTCCCTCGAACTACGACCATGGGTGTTGACGATCGCGCTCAACGTGGCGCGAAACCACCTGCGAACCGCTTCTTGCCGCACGACCGTACCGATGGACGACGGACGGCGACCATCGCCCTTGCGCTCTCATCCCGACCCGGCGGTGACCGCCTCGGACCGCCTCGACCTGGCTGGCGCGCTGGCCTCCCTGCCGCTGGCCGCCCGCCAGGCGGTGGTCCTCCGCCATGTGATCGGCTGCTCGACTGCTGAGACGGCGGCGGTGCTGGGCAGGCCCGAGGGTACGGTCAAAGCCCAGGTTTCCCGTGCCCTGGCCGCCATGCGTGACCGACTGGAGGACCGACCATGAACCTCGAAGCCGCCTTGGCCCTCCTGGCCAGTCCCGCCCCACCCAGCCTGGCGGCCAGAGTGGACGCGGCCACCGGCCTGGCCGACCTGCAACTGGTGGTCGACGGCCCGACGGGGCCGCTGCGGGTGGCCTTCGGCCAGGCGGGGGCCAGCCTGGTCGCTCCAGCCGTGACTGCGTCCCCCGACGACGAACACCAGTTCGCCGAGGCTTTCGCGGCCCGCTACCCCCAGCGCCGTCTCCACCGAGCGCCCCCAGGCACACCCCTACCGCGGGCGCTCCTGAGCGCGCTCAGTGGCGGCAAGACGCCTAGGTGTGACCTGTCGAGCTGCACGCCGTTCCAGCGGGCCGTGCTCGAGAAGGCGGCGCAGATCCCCCGGGGCCAGGTCCGCAGCTACGGGTGGGTGGCCCGCGAGGTCGGCCACCACGGAGCCACCCGGGCGGTGGGCACGGCCTTGGGCCGCAACCCGGTCCCGGTGCTTGTCCCCTGCCACCGGGTGGTCAGGACCGACGGCCACATCGGCAACTACGCCCTCGGCCCCGACGCCAAGCGCCGCCTACTGGCCGCTGAGGGTGTCGACCTCGACGAACTGGCCCGCCTGGCGGCCTCCGGGGCCCGCTTCACGGGGGTGACCACGACCGGGGTGTTCTGCCTGCCGACGTGCCACCATGTCCGCCGCAGCACACCCGCCCACCGCGTGATGTTCCCGAGCGCGCAACTGGCCGCCGACGCTGGTTACCGGCCGTGCCTGAGCTGCCGGCCCGCGCCGGTGTCCACAGCTTGACCCCTGTCTGTGGAGAACGTCTGCAGCCGAGCCGCGCTCGGGGCGCAGGGCGCTGGCTCGCTCAGGCGTCGATGAACTCGGCCAGCTCGCTCATGAGCTGTCCCTTGCCCTTGGCGCCCACGATGCGCTTCTTGAGCACCCCGTCCTTGAACAGCAGCAGGGTGGGGATGCTGAAGATCTCGTAGCGCCGGGCGATGTCGGGGGAGTGGTCGACGTTGAGCTTGCGGATCAGCAGCTTGCCCTCCTGCTCACCGGCGATCTGCTCCAGGACGGGCGCGACCATCCGGCACGGGTGGCACCACTCGGCCCAGAAGTCGACCAGCAACGGGACTTCGGCCGCGCCGATCTCCTCGTCGAACGTCGTGTCGCTGAGGTCGGTGATCCCGGTTGCCATGGTGCTGCGCTTCCTCTCTCGTCCTGGGCCCCTGGAGGCCCGTCCGACTGTCTGAACACGGCGGCGGGCCGGTTTACTCCTGCTGGCCTGGTCGCCGGCCTCCGGCCTCGCCGCCCCCGCCGGGGCCCCCTTAGTCCTTCTGGTCCTCCAGCCACCGTTCGGCGTCGATGGCCGCCATGCAGCCGGAGCCGGCGGCCGTGATGGCCTGGCGGTAGACGTGGTCCTGTACGTCCCCGGCCGCGAAGACGCCCTCCACGCTGGTACGGGTCCCGTCGTGGGTGAGGATGTAGCCGTTGGCGTCGAGGGCCAGCTGGCCGGCGAACAAGCCGGTATTGGGGACGTGGCCGATGGCCACGAACAGGCCGCTCACCGCCAGGACCGACTGCTCGCCCGTCTTGACGTTGCGCAGTTGGGCGCCTTCGAGGCGCTTGTCGCCCACCAGGTCGGTGACGACCGTGTCCCAGACGAACTCGATCTTTTCGTTCTTGAAGGCCCGCTCCTGCATGATCTTCGAGGCCCGGAGCGAGTCACGCCGGTGCACGACCGACACCTTCTGGCCGAACTTGGTCAGGAACAGCGCCTCTTCGAGGGCGGAGTCCCCGCCGCCCACGACGGCGATGGGCAGGCCCTGGAAGAAGAAGCCGTCACAGGTGGCGCACGTGGACAAGCCATGGCCCAGCAGCCGCTTCTCGGCTTCGAGGCCCAGCATGCGGGCCTGGGCTCCGGTCGAGATGATCACCGAATGGGCGCGGTACTCGTTGTCGCGCGTCCACACGCCGAAGGGCCGGGACGAGAAGTCGACCCGCTCGGCCCGCTCGGTGACGATGCGGGTGCCGAAGCGAGCGGCCTGGGCCCGGAAGTTAGCCATGAGGTCGGGGCCCTGGATGCCGTCGACGAAGCCCGGGTAGTTCTCGACTTCGGTGGTGAGCATGAGCTGGCCGCCGGGCTGGTCGGAGGACGACGTGAGCTCGCCCTCCAGCATCAGGGGGCGCAGGTTGGCTCGGGCCGTGTAGATGGCGGCCGTCAGGCCCGCCGGTCCCGAGCCGATGATGATGACCTCTTCGATATCGTCGTTCACGCACCCTCCGTGCGGGGTTGCCTCTTGGACCAGACGAACAGTCCAGCCGCCGTGAATATTGCCCCGACGATCAGGTAGGTGAGCCACACCTCCTGGGGGATGAGCGCGTCGAGGGCGCGGACCGAGGCGATGAGCAGCAGGATGCCGGCCATGAGCCCCAAGACAGCCACCAGCAGGCCGTAGACGACGGCCCGGGCGACCATCACGACCCGGTCGGTCGTCTGCGTCCGGACCTTGTCGATCAACTCCTCGAGACGACCGACCGTCTCAGCGGCCCAGTCGGGCTCCTGGCCGGCGCCGTTGCTGTCGGACAACTGTGCCTCCCTCGGCTCGCCTACTCGTCATTACCGCCCGGGTGGGCCCCGGCCCGGAGCCTACCCTTGGCCGGTGCGCCTGACCCTCGCTGTGCTCGCCGCCGCGGCCGTGGGAGCGGCCGGGGCCCTGGTGTTGGGGGAGTACCCCTTCACCGGCCCCCTGGTCGTCGCCTCGGCCGTGGTTCTCGGGCTGTTCATCGGCGAGGCGGCCCTAGCCGTGGCCCGCGGCCCCAGCCTCGCCCTCGGGGTGGCGTGTGGGGCCGTCGGGCTCGCGGCCATGGTGTGGGCCGGTTGGATCACGACCAGCCACGACCTCTCTTTCCTCGGCCCCGTCGGTTGGACGGCCGTGGTCGTCACCGGGGTCACGGCCGGGGTCAGGACAGGTTGGTCTCGGCCAGGAGCCGACAGCCGTCGCCATGAGCGAACACCAGCACCACCTGCGGAGCCAGGCCGGGGTTAGGCCCGAACCCCAAGATGGTGGCTGGCGTGCCCCCGAAGGTGGCCGACGCCCGGTAGACGACAGTCTCGAGTTGGGGCCGGGCCGTACGGGCCTCGATCTCGCACACGTAAGTGCCCACCTGAGAAGGCTGGGGCACAGCGCGGTCGGCCGTAGCCTCGCCCTGGCCGGCGGCGGGCGCATCCACCGACCCCGAGCCCGGGGTAGCCCCACCCCCGGCCAGGGCGGGCGGCGACAAGGCGGGCGACAAGGCGGGCGACAAGGCGGCCGCGATCCGGGCCCGCAGGGCGTCCACGTCGGCCACCGGGCCGAGGTCGCCCCCGTCGACGACCGGCCCCGCGAACCGCCCACCCTCGGTGGCCGAGCCGGCCACGGGCCCGAGGGCGGCCGTGCCCGTGGACTCGTCGTTGCCCGGGTTCCCGACCAGGGTGGACATGGCCAGGACCAGCGCCAGCACGGCCGCCACCGCCGAACCGGCGGCCCACTGCCACCTCCGCGACCGCAGAGGGACGACCACCCCCGCCCCAGGTCCCCGGTCATCTCCATGGCCGGGACCGGCGGCCACCCGCCCTGGCCAACCGTCAGGTCCCTCTGGCTGAGGCCCCCGGCGGCCCACCCCGGACGGGCTGTCGCCCCCACCGCCGGGACCGGCGGACACCGGCCCGGGCCAGCCTTCAGCCGGGTGGGGCTGGTTGTCGCCGGTCCGGCCAGCCGGCCGCCGCGTCCCGCCCGCCTCGGCCCCGGGCCCGGACAGGCCCACCGGCGGCCCCACCCCCCCAGCCTGGCCGGGAGACAGGCCGGCGGCCGTGGCCTCGTCCCACGCGGCCAGGGCGGCGGCGATGGCTGCCCGCCGGGTGGTGGGGGAGGGTGCGGGCACCGCGCCGGCCACGGCGTCACGGGCCGAAGCCAGCGAGGCGAACGCCCGCCCGCACGCCGGGCAGGACCCGGCGTGGGCTCGTGCCCCGTCGTCGAGGCCGTCGAGGGCCGCGCTCAGGGCGTCGAGGTCGGGGTGGTCGGTCACGGATGTCTCTCTGTCGACGGTCTGGTGTTTGGACGCCGGGCGGGAGGCTCCCGGTTCCCTTCGGGGGCGATCAGCTCGGCCAGGGCGGCCCGGCCCCGTGAGATGCGGGACCGCACCGTGCCCGGAGGTAGGTCGAGAACGTCGGCGATCTCCTCGTAGGTCAGCGCGCACAGGTCGCGCAGGACCACAGGGGCCCGGAAGTCGGCCGGCAGGCGGGCCAGGGCGGCGTCGATGTCCATGCGTTCGAGGGCCTGCTCGACGGTGCCCTCCCCCCCGGGCGAGGCCACCCCCCAGGCCCCCCCGGCCGGCCGGGCCCCGGGACCGTCGGGCAGGCCGGGCTCGGGGCGCCGGCGCCGACGCCGGAGCTCGTCGAGGGCGGCGTTGGTCGCGACCCGGTAGGCCCAGGTCGTGAACGACGAGCGGTTGTCGAACCGGGCCAACCCCCTCACGACGGCTATCAGGGCCTCCTGGGTGGCGTCGGCCGCGTCGGCGTCGTTGCCCGTCAGCCGCCGGCAGAGGGCGTGGAGCCGGTCATGGTGGCGTTCGAGCAGGGCCTCCAGCGCCCCCCGGTCGCCCCCCTGGGCGGCGGCCACCAGGTCGCCGTCGGTACGGGACGTGTACCGCCCGGGCCGGGTGTCAGCCATCTGACGCGGCCGTGACCCGGGCGCCGCCGATGGCCACCCGTAGGTCGGGGCCGAGGTCGGTGATCCACACGAGCACGGCCTGGCCCTGCCGGCCGTGGAGGTCGAGCTCGATCTCGGGCCTGTTCACGTTGTTGCGGCTGGCCACCGGGTCGCCCCACTCGGCCAGAGAGGCCTTGGGGCCGTCGGCCACGTACACCCGCAGGTTCCAGCCTCGGCTGGGAGTGCTCAGCAACAGTTCCCGCACGACGGCTGGGCGGTCGAGCACCAGGACGACACCGACCCCGTCCTTGAGCCCTCCGAGCCGGCGGTTGGCGTAGGTCTCGGTGGTCCACACCGTCGCCGGGTTGCCGTCGAGCAGCAGGGGGAGCCGGTCGTCGTGCTCGCCGCCCGACCCCGGAGGGGGGTCGAACGACAGGGCCTCGACGATCGAAACGGGGACGGGGCGCGCCTGCTCCTCCGAACCCGGGTTGAACAACCGCTGGCCGGTGTCGGTGGTGGCGAACAGGACACCGATCACCCCGAGGGCGACCGCCATCACCATGATCAGGCCCACCGGCCACAGCCACGACCGCTCGCTCTGGCCGAAGGTCGGCACCCGCACGCCTTCGGGCGGTGTGGGCTCCCTCACCACCAGAGGCACGGCGTCGTCGGGGCCCAGGTCGATCGACAGCAGGGCGGTCTGCATCTCGGCGGCGTGGGGATAGCGGTCGTCGGGCGACTTGGCCAGCGCCCGCATCACCACGGCTTCGAGCGAGCGGGGGATGCCGGCCCTCAACTGGCGGGGGCTGAGGGGGCGGGCCGTCTTGTGCTTGAGGGCCACGGCTATGTCACTGTCGGCCACGAACGGAGGCTGGCCGCACAGCATCTCGTAGAGCACGACCCCCAAGGCGTAGATGTCGGCCCGGCCGTCGACCTCGGCCCCGTCGACCTGCTCGGGGGACAGGTACTTGGCCGTGCCCACGACCGCCCCCGCCTGGGTGAGGTCACCGTCCCCACCGGCCGGTGAACGCGGCTCGGCGGCCGCCTTGGCGATCCCGAAGTCGGCCACCTTCACGGTGTCGTCGTCGCCCAGGAGGATGTTGCCGGGCTTGACGTCGCGGTGGACGACGCCGTGGCGGTGGGCGTAGTCGAGGGCGTCGGCCACCTGCACGGCGATGCCCGTAGCCCGCGCCGGGGGCAGGGGGCCGTTGGCTGCCAGCACCTCGTAGAGGGTCCGGCCGTGGACCAGTTCCATGACGATGAAGGCCACTCCGTCGTCCACGCCCGTGTCGAAGGTGGCCACCACGTTGGGGTGGGCCAGCCGGGCGGCGGCCACCGCTTCGCGCCGGAACCGCTCGAGGAACGAACCGTCCGAGGCCAGGTGGGGCAGCAGGACCTTCACGGCCACCGGACGCCCGAGCACCTCGTCGGACGCCTCCCAGACTTCGGCCATCCCCCCGCGGGCGATGGGGCGGCCGAGCCGGTACCGCCCGGCAAGGACGCGCTCGGCGTCAATGCGAGGCGAGTCGGGCACCGGTCTTCACGGTACCGAACCTCGCCCGCCCGCACACCTCGGGCCGCATAGAGTTACGCCGGATGGGCAGGAAGGGACGCCACCGCCGGGGCGGACGCACCACCCCCAAGGGGACACGCCCGCCCGGCACCCACCGCTCGGGCGAGAGCCCCTACGACGACGGCCCCGCCGACCATCCCGCCGACGGCCCGGGGCTCATGGACCAGGTGGCCGAGGCCCTGGCTGACGACCACCCCCTGGGGCTGCTGGCCCATGCGAGCACACTGCTGGCCGTGGTCGACCCCCGCACCGACGACCCCTTCGACCGTGACGGCGACGAGACCCTGGGTCGAGACGGCCTGCTGGCGGCCATGCTGGAGGTCCGCCGGCGGGAGACGAGCGCCCTACTGGCTGCTGTCTCCCACCTCTTGGGCGACGAGCTCTTGGCTGCCCGGGTGCGCCGGGAGCTGGCCGCCCGGGCCGACGACCTGCCGGCCTGGCTGGTCCGCATGGGCGAGGCCGAGGCCTACCAGACCATGGAGATGACCCACGTCCTCGGGGACGGGGACAACGTGCTGATCGGGGCCCGGTTCCCCACCGGGCACGAGATGACGGCCGTGGTCTACATCGACCACAACCTCGGCTCCCTGGTGAAGGACGCCTTCGTCCTACCGGAGGGCACCACGGGGGTCGTGGCGTTCTTCCGTCAGGCGGCGGGGGCCGACGCCGACACCCGGTGGGCTGACCTCGACCCGGCCGACGCCCGGGCCCGCATCACCGAGGCCATCACCCGGGGCGCCATGACCGTTCCCCGCATCGAGACCGAGACCTGGCCGGCGGCCATGGCCCTGGTCGAGTGGATGGCCGGCCTGCTGCCGACCGGGGGGACCGGTTACGTGCGGCCCGAGTGGAGCGAGCAGGACCAGGACGACCTGCGGGACCGGTTCCTGGCCTCGCCCATGGCCGCCGCCCTCGACCCCGACCAGCAGGACTTCGTCCAGCACCTGTTGTGGTTCGGCACCGGCTACGGGCCGGGCGACCCCTTGCGCTGGAGCCCGGTGGCCGTCGAGATCGTGCTGGAGGACTGGGTGCCCCGCAAGATCATGGCCGATGCCGCCTACCTGGCCAAGGCCCCGGACGTGCTGCGCGCCTTCATCCGTTTCTGCCACGCCGAGCGGGCCATCACACCGGCCCTCACAGCCGAGACCCTGGCAGCCGTCGACCGCTTCGAGCCGGCCTACCAACGCACCATCCGGTCGCCCCGGCCTCAGGGAGCGGAGGCCATCCTGGCTGCCATGGCCGCCATGAGGGGCGAGCCCGGCCTGTTCGACGACGAGTTCGACGACGACTTCGACGACGACTTCGACGCCGACTTCGACGACGAGGCCTACTGGAGAGAGGGTCGATGGGCCCAGGACAACGCTCGGGGCCGGCTCGCGTACCTGGCCCGCGAGGTCGGGGGCGAGGCGGTCCTCGACGCCCTCGACGACCGGCCGTTGCCCGACGAACCCATGGACTGGACCGGGACGCCCGACGACATCCGCCCGAAGGTCGACGAGGTGCTGTCGCTGTGCGACCGCTTCTGTGACGAACGCCTGACCACCGAGTACCGCACCGCCTGCCGGCGCATCCTGGCCCGGGCGGCGTCCGGCGACCCCGCCGTCTTCCGCCGCAAGGCCCGGGCCGACACCGCCGCGGCCGCCATCTGCTGGGCCGTGGCCCGGGCCAACAACCTGTTCACGCTCGGACCTCACAAGATGATGGCCCGCGACCTGGCGGGCTGGTTCGGGCTCACCAGCGCGCCCTCTCAGCGGGCAGGCACGCTCCTACGGGCGGCCGGGCTCCCTCAGGGCTACGAGGGCGACCTGGGCACCGTCGACCTGCTCGTCGGCTCCTACCGCCGGTTCCTGCTCTCCCAGCGCGACCACTTCCGCTCCCAACTCGACCGCCCGGCCACGTAGCTGTATCAGGGGGCGGGCTCGCCGGGACCGACGGCGGCCGGCCGGGACCGGGCACGGGCCCGCAGCCGTTGGAGCGCGGCGGCCAGGGCCACCAGGACGAGGGCAGCCAGAGCGATCCGTCCGCTGCCTACGGTGTCGATCCAGTTGGAGACCTGTCCTGACCAGCGGGTGACCCACACGACCGGGCCGGCGGCGATGCCCTCGCCGGTGCCGTCGTCGTTCTGGAGGCGGATCTCGTAGACGGCGTACCAGGTCACGTAGGCCCCGGCCAGCACGAGCAACCCGCCCCCAGCGCGCGTCACGAAGGGCACGGCCCGGCGGAAGGCAGCGGCCAGGGGCTGCTGGGCCAGGGCCATGACCACCGCCAGCGCGGTGAGGACGGTCCCCATTCCCAGCGCGTAGGCGACGAACACGGCCAACCCCGACAGCAGGCTGGCGTCTCGGAACGTGGTGGCCACCGCGGCCAAGAAGATGGGCAGGGTGCACGACAGCGACACGGTGGCGTAGGAGGCGCCGTAGAGCGTCATCGACGCCAGGCCTCGCCGCCGGCCTCCGGCAGCCAGGCGGGGGAGTGCCAAGGCCGGCTTCCAGCCCACCACGGTGGCCACCCCCAGGGCGGTGAGGGCCAGCCCGATGGGCACCGAGACCCAAGGGGCCACCCTCTGCACGGCCAGCGAGAACCCGGTCGTGGCCAGGCCGGCCAGCCCGAAGACGGCTACGAAGCCGATCGTGACCGAGCCGCCCACGGCCAGGGCGCGAGCCACCGGGGCCAAACGGGGAGATGGCCTACCCCCCTGGCCGTCCCCGCCGTCCTCCCCGCCGTCCTCCCCGCCCAGGAAGAAGGCCAGGTAGGCAGGCACGAGCGCGAACCCGCAGGGGTTGAAAGCGGCCACCATCCCAGCCGCGAAGCCGAGGGCCAAGGGAGCGTCTATCAACGGCCCGGCTTCAGTAACGAGCGGCCAGGCGCAGCACTTCCTGCTCGGGGAAGGGGCCCAGCCAGCGCTCGACCTCCTCGCCACCCGGGGACAGCAGCACGGCCGCGGGCTGGCCGGGGATGCGCAGCTCGCGCCACGACCGCAAAGACGAGTCCCACAGCATGGTGAACGTGGTGCCGTAACGGGCCACGAAGTCGCGCGCCTCGCCCAGGCTGTCCTGGGTGCCGAGGCCGACCACCCTCACCGTGTCCTGGTGCTGCCGAGCGAACTGCTCGACGCCGGGGGCCTCCCGGCGGCACGTCGGTCAGTGGGGGGCCCAGAACCACAACAGCACGGGCTGGGCCGAGGGCACCAACGATGCCAGGTTGACCTTCGTCCCGGCCCCCACGTCGTCGACCACGAGATCGGGAAGCACGCTGCGGGCCGTGCTCGGAGCGGTGGTCCCGGTGGTCGGGACGGCTGCGTCACCGCCGCCTCCCCCGGTCGTGGGCGGGGCCGCCTCGAGGCTGGGCAGCGTCGGGCTGGGGGCCGCCGAGGTGCCTTCGCCCCCACCGCCCCCACCGCCCCCGCACGCGGACAGGACGAGGCCGCCGGCTGCGGCCAGTGCCGCCAGCCTACGGGCGGGCCGGGCCCGGCGCGGGCGCCGGTGCGCCGGTGCGCCCCGCCCCGCCTGTAGAGCCCCAGCTCGGGTCAGCACCATGTCGGACCGGAGTCCAGCACAGGTTGGAGCGCTGTTGGTGTCGGGCCTCAGGCCACCTGGAAGGCGACGCCGATGGTGCCGGGGCCGGTGTGGGCCCCGATCACCGGCCCGATGTCACCCACCACGATCTGGTCGCGGGGGAAGTTCTCGCCCAGCATGTCGAGGAACTGGTCGAGGTCGGCGGCCGCCCCGTTGAGCACGGCCAGGTGCTCGACCTTGCCGGGGGCGTTGGCCACCTGGTCGGCTACGTGGCGCAGGGCCTTGGTGCGGGTGCGCACCTTGGGCCCGGGCTCGACCTTGCCGTCGACCACCACGATCACCGGCTTGACCGACAGGAGAGAGCCCAGCAGGGCCTGGGCACCGCCTATGCGCCCCCCCTTCTTGAGAAAGTCGAGGGTGTCGATGGTGCCCACCACGTTGGTCTTGGCCACGGCCGCCTCGGTCGTCTCCACCACGTCGGCCAGCGAGGCCCCGGCGGCCACGGCCCGGGCCGCAGCCAGCACGATGAGGCCCTCCCCCAGAGTGGCCGACAGCGAGTCGACCACCCGCACGGGCACGACGTCGGCCACTCCCTTGGCCGCCGCCTGGGCGGCCTGGATGGTGGCCGACAGGCGCGACGACAGGTTGATGCAGACCACCCCGTCGGCCCCCGCCTCAGCCGCCGCCCGGAACACTTGGTCGAAGGCACCCGGTGACGGTGCGGCCGTCTCGGGCAAGGTGGGTGACGCCTCGCAGCGCGACCAGAAGTCCGACGGCGACAGGTCGCGGCCCGCCACCAGCTCCTCGGCCCCGAACCTCACCGTCAGGGGCACGACCGAGATCGAGTGGGAATCGACCAGTTCCCAAGGGAGGTCGCAGCCGCTGTCGGTGACGATATGCACGCTCATTGAACGCAGTCTAGGAGGCGGCCGCCTCCCGCGCCCTGGACCGTCCGGGCGGCCCGGACGGCGGGCCGGTCACGCGGGGACGAGACGGGCCGCCCGCCGGCCCCTGACGACGTGGCGTGCCCACCAGACAGCCAGGAAGAACAGCGCCCCGGCCGACACGACAAGGCTCACGCTGGAGGCAGCCGTCGAGCGCACGGTGAGGCGGGCCTGGCCGATGAGCAGGTTGCCGTCAGGGGACTGGAGCGTGATCCGCAGCGGGAAGGCACCCGACGTACGGGCCAGGACCTCGAAGCGTTCGGTGGTGTTGCGCCGCTCCAGGTCGAGCGAGCGGGTCGACCCGTCGGGGAACTCCAGCTTGTCGCTCTGCACGGTCACCAGCACCTTGACGGGCGAGCCCGTGCGGTTCTGGAAGGTGACGGGGATCTGGGCCTGGCGGGCGGTGAGTGTTATGGAGCGGCCGGTGGGCATCTCGATGGCGCCCAACTGGTCGGCGATGCCCGTCTCGACGGCGTCGACGTAGGCCTGCCGGGCCCGGCTGTCGCCCAGTTCGGCTGACTGGGCGGCCAGCAGACGCTCCTGGAGAAGGGCCATGCTGGGTGGTGCGGGCGATAGGACGGTGGCCAACGAGGCCAGGCGGCCTCGGGCCTGGCGGATGGCGGGTGCGACCTCGTCGAGGGCACCGGGGCTGGCGGGCGCCGGGTGGCGCACGAGCCCCAGGCCGCGGCCCGCGAGCGCCGGGGTGACGGCCGTGAACACCGTCTCGACGGCCACCGCCTCCATCACCGGGTTCTGGGTGAGGCCGGCGGTCAGCACGTCGAGGAAGGCACGCGTGGCCTTCCACCCCGGGGGGGCCACGGCCACCACCGCCCGGCGGTCGGCGGGCGCGTCCAGCCACAGCACGGCCAGGTCGGCCAGCAGGTGGTGGGCCTCGAGCACCTGGTCCCGCTCGGCGTTGAACCGGGCCGACAGGTCGGTGTCGGCCGCCACCGCGGGTGCGTCCTCCTCCCGCCCGCCCAGCACGAAGGGCCGGCTCAGCGTGACGTTGAGCTCGGGCACCGGCTCCAGCATCGAGTCGGCCACCACGAAGTGGGCCACCCCCCGCCTGATGAGCTCGTCCACCGACTCGGGGTCGAGGGGCCCGGTCTCCACCCACGTGCGGGTGTCGGGCCGCTGGACGAAGGCGTCGGTCAGCACCTCGGCCCCGTGGATGAGCTGGTGGCCCAGCTCGTTCGACAGACCGGCGGCCACCAGGTCGGGCACGTTCACCCCCACGAACGGCCGGGTCACGACGGGGTGGTCGATGCCCAGGCGGCGCAGCGATTCCAGCACCCGGTCGGCGCGGTCGTCGGTACTGGCGGCGAGGGCGGCCACCGTCTCGGGCGTGGCCTGGACGACGTAGGGCAGGGACCGGTTGGCCTCCAGCGCGGCCACCGAGGTGACGAGGTCGTCGAAGCCGGCCAGGCGGCGCTGGCCGTCGGGGGGCAGCGACACCGGGGCGTGCACGGGCAGGACCATGGCCAGCCCGAGCTTGGGCCCGGCGTGAGCGCTGGTCAGGTAGACGAGGTGGGTGGTGATCCGCTCCAGCGTGCCCGCCGGGTCGCGGAGGTCGACCCGGGTGGGGAACACGCCGTTGGTCTCGCCCAGCTCGCCCACCGGCACCCGCACGGTGACATCCCCGTTGGCCTCGGGCGTGACCGCGGCCAAAGCCACCCGGTGCGGTTCGAGGGCGGCCGGGCGCCCGATGCGGTCCTCCAGGGTCTGGGCGAACTCCGAGCGGGTCTGCACGGGCCGGTAGACCGTGACCACCACCTCGCTGCCCGCGGGAAGGCCGCTGCGCTCGACGCGAAGGCGGAAGACGAGGTCGGCGCCCGGTCCCACGTAGGGGCTCTGGCTCACCAGCGTCATGCGCCGGGGCACCTGGGCCTGGGCGTGGGCCGTAGCTCCGCCCCCTGTCACGGGGGGGGCCAGGACGGCCACCAAGGCGGCGCACGCCACCGCCAGCAGGGCGCGTGCGCTCGTGGGCTGGGCCCTCATGGCAGGTCGTAGCGCAGCACGGCCAGGCTGTCGCGCTCCTCCCTGAACCCCAGGCGCACGTACAGGCGCCGGGCCGCCTCGTTGCCCATCTGGGTGTTGACCACGACCCGCTCGACGCCCCGCCTGCGCA
Organism: Actinomycetota bacterium; assembly: GCA_040754375.1. Classification (NCBI taxonomy): domain Bacteria; kingdom Bacillati; phylum Actinomycetota; species Actinomycetota bacterium. The sequence continues at coordinate 4,326 of JBFMCT010000010.1, read as the reverse complement.
TCCAGCGCAGGCTGTCAGCCACCAGGGCGGCGCCCAGCCCGAGGCGCTGGCAGTCGGGGTGGACGGCCAGGCGCTGGAGGTAGCCCCGGCGCTGGGTCCGGCCGGCGATGGCGTAGCCGACGACCTGGTCGGCCCCGTCCACCGCCACCTTGAACAGGGTCGACGGAGTGGCCTCGATGGCCTCCCGCAGGGACCATTCGTCGAGCTGCCAGAAGGGGCTGAAGGAGGCCGCGTCCACGGCCAGTACGGCCGGGTGGTCATGGTCGAGGGCGCGCCGCAGGGGGGCGTCACGCACGACCGGGGCCCGGCGCAGGTCGTGGCTCAGCAACCGCAGCCGCTCGTGCTCGTAAAAGCCTGCGGCCAGGAACGGTGCCTGCTCGGTGCGGGACAACGCGGCGGTCACAGCCGACGTGTAGCCCTCGTCGGCCAGGGTCTTCAGGCAGCGCTCGATGAACGACCGCGAGAGCAGCGCGCTCTCCCCGGCCGGCGAGAGGATGGCGGTCCGGCTGTCGCTCCGCCAGCGGCCGACACGCAAGCGCTCGCGGCCCCACTCCAGGACAGCCGACCGTGTAGACACCTGCCGAGAGGATAGGCCCCGGCCCCGCCGGGTAGCTTCCGCCCCATGTCCGCCGTGGTGGAGTACCCGCCCGCGGGGCTGGGCCACGACGCCGGCCCCGGCCATCCCGAGAGGCCGGCCCGGCTGCGGGCGGTGGTGGCTGGGATCGAAGCGGCCGGCCTCGGGGCGGACGTGGAGTGGGTCACGCCCCGAGCGGCCACCGTCGAGGAGGTGGCCCTGGTCCACGACCCCGGGCACATCGAGGCCGTGCGCCGCTTCAGCGAACGGGGCGGGGGGATGCTCACCCTCGACACGGGAGCCGGTCCCAGATCGTGGGACGCGGCGCTGGCCGCGGCCGGGGCCGTCTTGGATGCCGGCGAACGCCAGCGGGCCGCATTCTGCGCGGTGCGGCCGCCGGGCCACCACGCCACCGCCGGCCAGGCCCAGGGCTTCTGCCTGTTCAACAACGTGGCCGTGGGGGCGGCCGCCCTGGCCGCCCGGGGCGAACGCGTACTGGTCGTCGACTGGGACGCCCACCACGGCAACGGCACCCAGGACCTCTTCTACGCCGACGACCGCGTCCTCTACGTGTCGATGCACCAGTGGCCCCTCTACCCGTTCACGGGCGGGGCCGACGAGACGGGGACCGGCCCGGGCGCGGGTCACACGGTCAACTTCCCGCTGCCCCCCGGGGCCACCGGCGACGTGTACCAGGCGGCCATGGACGTGGTCGGGCGGGTGTCGGCCCGGTTCGAGCCGACGTGGGCCCTGGTGTCGTCGGGCTTCGACTCCCACCGCGACGACATCTTGGAGGACACCGCTCTGGGCCTGACCTCGGGCGACTACGCGGCCCTCACCCGCCGGGTGGCCGAACTCGTCCCCCCGGGCCGGTGCGTGGTCGTGCTGGAGGGCGGCTACGACCTCGACGCGCTGGCCAACTCGTCGGCCGCAGTCGTGGCCGCCCTCGCCGGCCGCCACGACTTCCAGCCCGCCGAACCCGCCACCTCCGGCGGCCCCGGCCTCGACGCCGTGGCCACCACCACCCGCCTCGCCCCCCTCGCCTGAACCCCGAAACCCCGAACCCCGAAACCCCGAACCCCGCGAACCCCCGAAACCTGCGCGGGTTTCGTGGGCAAAACACCCACGAAACCCGCGCAGGTTTCGGGAAATGCGAGGCGGGAGGTCGTCAACTGTCCGTACCCTGGTCGGTGACAGCGGCGTGAGCGGCGGGCCCCGGAGTTCTGGGGCCGGTTCCGACGTGTTGCCCGCTGTCTGGGGCATTTAGAGGGGTTCGACTCCCCGTCCGATGCGTTCTGGCTCCGGCCGGCGGCAGGCAACTGCACCACGGCACCGGCCCTGTGGTCCCCAAGGCCCCGCCGGGGGCGGTGGGCCGGCCGGAGCGGGACGCCACACGAGCACGAAGGAACACAGATGAGACGGACCAACCGGGCCTGGCTGGCAGGCGTGCACGGGTACGTGGCGGTGGCCGAGCCGGCGCGCCCCGGCGGCCGGCTGGTGGTCGAGCAGTGGGAGCGCGCCCTGGTGTTCCGAGACGGCGCGCTGGCCCGCACCCTCGGGCCGGGGGCGTACCGGTCGTGGTCGCGGCGCGAGCGCGTACGGCGGGTCGACGTCAGGCCCTGGGTGCTGCAGGTGCCCACCCAGGAGGTGCCCACGGCCGACGGGGTGACGGTCAAGATCACGGCCGCCGGGCGCGTCCGGGTGGTCGACCCCGAGGCGTGGGTGACGGCCGCCCAGGACCCGTCGGCCGTCCTCTACCTGGCCGTGCAGGTGGCGCTACGGGAGCTGGTGACCGTCACCACCGTCGCCGACCTGCTGGCGTCGCGGCCCGAGGTGGCGGCCACCCTGGCCGCGTCGGTGCGCGGCCTGGACGAGGTGGGCGTGGCCCTCGACGCCCTGGAGCTCAAGGACGTCGTCCTGCCCCCCGACCTCAAGCGGGCGCAGTCCGAGGTCCTCATCGGCCGGGCCGAGGGCCAGGCTGCATTGGAGCGGGCGCGCGGCGAGACGGCTGCTCTGCGTTCGTTGGCCAACGCCGCCCGCCTGTGCGCCGACAACCCCGCCCTGCTGCAGCTCCGCCTCGTCCAGCAACTGGCGGGCGGGGCCGCTCCAACGGTGGTGATCACCGCCCCGCCCTTCGGCCCCGGCGCCCCGCTCTAGTGCGGCGGCCCCGGGGCCGGGCGGGCGAGGAGCTCGACGGCCAGGCGGGCTGGGCCGGCGAGGGCTACGGCGTGGTCGACAGCCGGTGGGATGGGATGGGACTGCCCGGGCCCGACGACGGTCACGAGCGGGGGTTCTGTCTCGATGGTGAGCGTGACCTCGCCCTCGGTCACTGTCAGGCGGCCCCACATGCCATCGGCCACCCGATGGGCACGCCCCAGGCCGGCGGGCAGGGTGGTCTGGTCGAACGGCCCGAGGGCCCGCACCACCTCTAGGTCGGCGGGCAGCTCGGCCCGGTCGCACAGCGGGCACTCGATCGGGCTTCCCACCCGGTCCGCCCGCCCCTCTTCGGTCAGCACCCACTCCCGAAGCTGGAACGGCGGGCGGTGCCTCACGTGCTGGGTGTGCAGGCACGACAGCTCGGCCACCCAACCGTCCCCGTCGGCCGGCCGGAAACCTACGATCGTGCGGACCATCGTCCCGAAGGTAGCCGGGCGGAGGTGAGACGGGCCCGGAGCCGGCGGCGCACACCCGGCGAGAGGACGGCGTAGAACGGGAACCACAGGAGGTTGCGCACCGGGGGTGAGCCTCCCAAGGCGGCCACCAGCGCAGCCCCCACACCCCGGGCCGATCCCGAGGCCCGGGCCCGGCCGGCCACGACGGTCAGGCAGAAGGCCGAGTAGGCGCGCTCGCCGAGCCGTCCCCGCTGGCGCCCGGCCCAGGCCAGCGAACGCTCCCAGTCGCCGGTGACGGCCGTGAGCCCGGGCCGGTCCTCTTCGATGTGCCAGACGGCCAGGTGCTCGGGAACGGCCAGGAACCGTGCTCCCCGCCCGGCGGCCCGGACCAGCCAGTCCCAGTCCTCATGGTTGCGCAGGGTCTCGTCGAAGGGTTCGGCCTCCAGCAGCGATCGTGAGGCCAACAGCGTGGAAGTGTGCAGGAGCGTCTCACCCTGGAACGGTGTCCGCGTGCAGAACAGGTACTCGCCCACCGACCTGGTCCCGTCGACGAACCTCTTGGGCCACCGGTACTCCGAGCCCGGGCTACGGGCCACCACGCCGGTGGACACGACCGCGTCGGGCGGCCATCCGGCGCGGGCCAGCACGTCGAGCTGGCGGGCCAGCTTGGACGGCAGCCAGCGGTCGTCGTCGTCGCAGAAGGCCACCCACGGGGCCGAGGTGACGGCCACTCCCGCGTTGCGGGCCTGCGACGGGCCGCCCCGTCCCGGCCTGCGCACCACCCGCACGCGCTGGTCGCCGATGGCCGACAGGGCGGCTTCGGTCTCCTCGGCCCCACCCCCGTCGGCGTCGACCACGACCACCACCTCGTCCACTGCGACCGTCTGGCCCAGCGCCGCCTCCACCGCCCCCACGACCAACTCCGGCCGCCGGTGCGTCGGCACCACCACCGCCACCCCGTCCCCGCCCACCCGGGCCCCGCCCACCCGGGCCCCGCCCACCCCGGTTCTGCCCACCCCGGTTCCGCCCACCCGGGCCCCGCCCACCCCGGCCCCGCCCACCCCGGTTCCGCCCACCCGGGCCCCGCCCACCCGGGCCCCGCCCACCCCGGTTCCGCCCACCCCGGCCCCGCCCACCCCG